>CAJXQV010000111.1 GCA_913058165.1 uncultured Chromatiales bacterium
GAGATTGCCTCTTGTCTCGTGGGCTCGGAGATGTGTATAAGAGACAGGATCAAAATCGTTCCACGCGTTGCCGAAGGAATCGCTATAGGCGTACATCATGGCGCCGTCGTAATTCATCTGCCACAGAAACAGGCCTATGTTCTGCCGGAACGTTCCCGGACGTTCCATGCCCCCAGTCGGGTTCTGATAAGAAAATATTCTTTTGTCGATACTGTGCCAACGCGCAGCTTCAGGGCGGGTCACCGGATTAATCGCCACAAAGATATCGTGCAATGGTCCCATTAGGTCGAAGTTACCCGGGCCGGAAGCAGCCGTGGTGTGATAACCGGCAACAAATACTTTTGCACCCAAATCACGAGAAAAATTCCACACCGGTTTCTGCTCCTGCAAACGCTCAGCTTTCGCCTCATCGCGCCCCCACATGTAAAGCTGGTCTACACCGTAATCGCTAACCTTACTCATGGTGTCCTGAATTTTATCTTCAAAACCAAACGGCACTGGAGTCTTGCTCCCGGGCACTGCAGGCAAACCGATCAAAAATAACTCACGCTGATCGATGCCGGCTTCGACGCGCAACTCCAGCGCCCTGCGAAATTCGGGAGAACTGTAATTCTGATAGAGGTTCGGATGCATGACGCCATGGGCAACCATGTTGTTAAGCTCGGCACTGTACTGGGCCTCGCTGCGGATCTCTGAAGAGACGCTGCCATCAGGCCATTTACTGTTCAGCTGTGCCCTATGAAACACGCTGTAAACCAAGTCAGATGGTGCCAAGCGGAATGGCAGAACTTCAACCTGCAAACTCACACTGCCGAGCTCTCCACTCGCAGCACTCACTTTAATGGCGCCTTTGTACAAGCCCGGTGCGGTAGCTTCCGGCAATGCCACCGTCACCCAGAACTGGCGGTTATTGCCGGCAGCAATATCAATCGCCTGCAAGTCGGCGGCATCCTGCACAGGCATTTGGTCAACAGGAATAATGCCGCGTTTGCGGGACTGACCTCGCTTGCTGATATCCATGTACTCACCGGTGTTGAGTTGAAGGTAATTTTTATTACCTTCAACTTTAACCAGCGCGTCATCTTTCAGGAGCAGTTCAGACACCAGCCGGGGCGTCAGATTTCCGGTTCTGGCAGCATACGCAGCCTGATACCACTGCTTAACCAATCGCAAGTCGACATGCTCGGCTTTAATGATCGCATCACCATCGACTGCAAGCAGATCTGTAGACTCTGCCAGAACACCAGACAAAGCCTGGTCTGCAATCACCAGAAAGCTTGCTGCACGATACTCGCCTGGAGCAATGGCTAGTTGGAGTGTGTCTGACTGCGTCGATTGCCAGTCGGCTGGCAACTCGGCAGGAATGGCAACATCCGTAACCGGATTATCCAGCCAATAAACTGCAGGCGCTGCGGATGCAGTGACAGAAACAAGGCCGGCTACGGCCAGAAGAATTACCCGGATCACAAAAGTCCTCTTATTCGCTAATTAAAGCGCCCATTTAAGTCGACAGTTAAGTCGTTATCTAATTCAATATCTAAGAGGGCTGAATGCCGATGCTCCCGTTCATCGACGACTTTTAACCACGTTGCCGTCAACGGCGCCGCTACGCCTCTTCGGTAGGTTCCGGAATAATGTAAGCATTGTCATAGCTAAGCTCGCCAGAATGCTTAACCCCATCGGGCAATACAGCATTTGTAGCTAATGCCTCGCCCTGAATACCGGGCCGAGGGACGGGTCTTGGCATCCCCCTTGTTTTCGGGTAACCACGAAACCACAATTGCACCACCCACTTTTCGACGTCTTCGCCCACAGGGGGCAATGCTGCGTGATGGGTCTCAGGGTGTCGCCGGCCATCGGGGTCGGTATTTACCCAGCAAATGGCCCGCCCAAGTTTTGGTCTTGCCAACAAGTTCAGCCTTGCAAACCAGGTACCGCCGCCCTGTGCATCCGTAAGTTCACTCAGGTAAATAAGACAGGTGTACATGCGATCGGCCTCAAAGGTTTCGTCATAGTCGAAATGTGCTTTGTAGTATTCACCCTCGCGGTATCGGGTAATCGACATTCTCTCGCAATAGCTAACCGGCAAACCGAACACTGAAGCCGCACGGAACACCAGGTTCTGCAACGTTGCATCGCTGCTGCCAAGAGGCATAAAGGAACTCTGTGAGGTCCGCCCTTCCGACTGCAGCAGCTTGCCGCCATCCACTAACACTGCACTCGGCTTAATATTACTGCCCGCAGTGGCAATAAAGTGCTCAGCCTCCTCAAGTGTGCAAAAGTTATCTATCGCGGTAACACCGGTGTTCGCGATATGCGTAATGCTCATGCCGTTTGGAAAATTCGCCAACGGTTGACGCGGAACCTTATACCAGCCTAACTTAAACAAACGGTAGTGCCGCTGTTGCACCCATTGACGCAATTTACGCCATATAAGTTCGCAGGTTTTTTTCACACGCATTAGCGCACAACCTCATTTTCATTTGTAGTGTCTCTGAGATAGTGAGTACCAACAGGCAACACATCACTGGCGCCCAAAGCTACGCCCTTCTGCGTTTGCGGCACAAGCTCAACAATAGTGTCTGGCTCAAACATTTTAGCGGCATACAGTGTGATGCGTGCCACCCAGAAATTATCGCTGCCAGTGCTGGAATAAACGGCAACAGGCTGGGGGGTTTCGGCGCCGATTGATGCCTTAATCGGCCACAGAACCGCGCGCCCGTTGGCAGCCGCAATGCCAATATCCAGCCCGGGAAACTGCAATTCACCTTCGTCTGTTAAAAACACATGCAGTCCGTAACAGGGTTTTGCCGAATTGCGTGGCTGCTGCTTACCCACCGGACAGTCTTTAAGCTTATCAGGGACCAATCCCACTTCAATCGAACCTGCATGGTTCAACGGAATACCGGTCAGCATCGAGACGCGGTATAGCAAAGGCATTAATACCGGATCCTGATGAGTGGCGTTGAACACCATCGCAGATAAGGCACCATCTCCAGCGACCTCGCAAGCTCTGGAGATAAGATAAGACGAACCCGCAACGCTGCAAAAGTTATCAATAACTCGTACGCCGCTATTGGCCACCGAATTTACCGCAAAGCCGTCGGGCAAAAATGACAAGGGTCGACGCGGCACCTTAGGCGGAAAAACCTTCGCCAGGAAGTAATAACGCTCGTAATAGTACTTTTGCATTAAGCGCTTTTGCCGCCGCAACCACTTGATCATGACCCAGCCCCCCCACTCAGATGCCGAACCCCGCTAGGCAATTCCGCGGAGGGTGCCACCGGTGAAGTGACATCGGCCTCAGGTGCATCGGGCAGATCGGTTGCTGGTGGAAGAAGTTCGTAGCGCCTGTACCACAGCTGAATAACCCACTTTTCCGAGCCCTCGGCTACCGGCAGCGCTTCGTGAGTCGTTTCAGGATGAGGGGAACAATCCGGATTGCGATTGGTCCAGCAAACCGCGCGGCCACACTTTGGCGTGACCAACAAACGCAACTTTTCAAACGCGGTTGAGCCGCCCTGCTCCGGGCTCATATCATTCAGATAGATCAGTACGGTGTACAAACGGTCGCCCTGAAAGCCCGGAAAAAAGTCTTCATGCTTTTTGTAATATTCTCCGCCAGAATAATGAGTTACGAACACTGCCTCGACATGGGTATAAGGTACGCCCAACACCATTGCGCCTCGGTACAACAGCGGGATTAAGGCCTTGTCCTTGCGCGACTCCCCGTACAGCGCCGCCGTACTGGAGGTGCGATAGTCGTCCTTCACAGACTCATTGTTCACTACGATTCTGCTGGGCTTTAGCAGCGGTCGCGCGGCTTCAATAAGGTATTCGGCCTCTTCGGTGCTGCAAAAGTTATCAATTACAGAAACACCGGTCTCGTCAATCTGACGCACAGTGAATCCGGGTGGCAAAAAATCAACCGGTTGGTGCTCAGTAACAATACCGCCGGTCAGGTAGCGCTTTAAGTCATTGAAAATTTTAACTTTCGTCTCTCCACTGCGGGCCCAGCTCACGCCAGCGTGACAGCCAGCTCCTACCGCCCGTCTCAGCTTATGATTTATACCCGATTGTACAAGTCTTGTGCCGTGCGTGCCCTCACATTTCATCACTCCCGGCAAATTCTTTCGCAGCGAAGCATGCGGGTCATCGGGCACGTTCGACACGCAATTGCGGCAACCCGCCCACCCGACTTGTCGGCGACATCGCACAGCCAGGCAAGCCCTCCGTCATGACGACTCAGGGGTGTATCGAGGCACATCAGCAAACCCTTGTTCTAAAAGGTTTTTGTCGAGAACAATCGACAGCGCGGCAATGCCCCAGCCCCGAGCGTCGTCCACGCATCACGCGAGAGCTGTTTTTTTTGCCGTGAATCCTCGCAAAACAACGCAATAGCATTAGAATTAGAGCCGTTCGTATAGGTTACTGCAGCAACATTAATCCAGGGACTGGTTCCTTTTTTCTCGCTGACCGAAAGATTAGACTCGCCTAACCGGGCAATTTAAAAGATGAACTGTTTTGAAAAAAATCAAATGCTTACAGGATAAATCGCGCAAATAACCCGACATGCCATCCGGTTCATGCCGGATATGCTCGGCATGCCGACAGAGCCTGTATGCGACATAAGCAGCACCTGACGTGAGTCGGGCTTAAAAATGCGCCGTGAGGCCATACGATTCGGAGACAAGGCAGGAATGGAAATCTACAAAGAATTTATCTTTGAGGCCGCCCACAAATTACCCCACGTACCAGAGGGTCATCAGTGCGGTCGATTGCATGGACATTCCTTCCGCGGTCGTCTGTACGCATCGGGCCCTATCGGCGAAGACACTGGCTGGGTTATGGATTTTGCTGAGATCAAACGCATCTTCAAACCGGTGTATGAAAAACTCGATCACCATTATCTGAATGACATCCCCGGTCTGGAGAACCCAACCAGTGAAGTGCTCGCAAAATGGCTGTGGGATCAACTCAAACCACAAATGCCTTTGCTGAGTCGCGTGGTCATTAACGAGACATGCACCAGCGGCACCATCTACACCCTGTCTCTTATACACATCTCCGAGCCCACGAGACAAGAGGCAATCT
>CAJXQV010000112.1 GCA_913058165.1 uncultured Chromatiales bacterium
ATCGTCGGCAGCGTCAGATGTGTATAAGAGACAGCTTCAGCATTAACACCTTCTGGGGCTGGCATATTAAAGAAGATGCAGAAGCTGCCTTCCGTGAGTCACGTCGTGAGCTGCCATGGCGTGCACGTCTGCTTGATCCAAATATGATCAACATGTATCTGAACGACGAAGAGGTCAAGCTCGTGCGTGATAACTACGATGCCTATGTAGACTCTTACTTCACCCGTTCAGATAATGTACCAGGTGTTCCTGTCGATATATCCAACCGTTTGTGCGAAGGACTCACCTCTACCGGTGGTCTGGATGTACTCGATCGTGAAATCGAACGCTTCAAGGCGTTCGGCAAAGCCGGCCTCACCGAAGTCGCGCTGCGACTGCACGACGACCCAATGGATGGCCTGAAGATTATTGGCGAAAAAGTTATCCCCGCTTTACGCGACGTATAACAAAAATATCAAGAAATAAAAAAGCCCCGTCTTTTTAGAAGACGGGGCTTTTTTTATTACAGCTGACGCAGATTAAGCGCCCATCTAATCCTTCAAGCCCACTTACTTCTTCCACTTACCGCGATCGGCATCCATCTGAACCTTGCCACCCCGACGGTCGAGCATCATCTGCGCCATTTCTTTACCAAAGATGCGCTGAGGAATCACATTCATCGGATCTTTGCGGTTGGTGTATTCACGATAGTTAAAGTCATATTCCTGTTGCGCATCACGCAAACCAGGTGGCAACTTATCGGCATTGTCATACCAGGTAAACCAGCGATCAACGAACTTAGTGAGGTACGCTTCACACTGGTCGATGTGGTCTTCGCTCAACGTCGTAATGTAGCTTGAACAGACCGGCGATTGCATGCAGCGAATACCAGGGCCGTGACTGGCAGACCAGACGTAATCAGTATTCGCACGGAACTCGAGGTACTCTTTGTTCGCATCGCCTTCATAGTACTTATCAACATGGGCTTCGTTGGTCTTAAGGTCAACCCGGTTAACGTAATCTGCATAGAACAACATGTTCGGGACAGTACCGAAAATAACCATCAGGTTAGGCACCAGAGTTTCCTGGCCCAGAACCACATTGATGTTCATATCAATGATGCTGGCCTTGCGATTGCCTATCCAGGAGCGCACAAACCAATCCACATCGTTACCGGTGTAGCCAAAAAATGCACCTTCCATGGACTCATCCGGTGACTGATAGTAATCAGCGCCCTCAGAGATCGGGTGTAATTTGCAATCGAAGCGCTCGATAATGCGGTCGGCAATCGTGCCGTGGATATTCCACATACGTTCCCACTGCTTAGATACGTCGACGTTCGGATTATCTTCAAGGAACTCGTGAATTGTTTTCACGTCACTCTGTTTTTCGCTCATGTTTATACCCCTCCATTAGACTGTTTGCCGCCCAGCAGAACTGTTTGCCAGCCAGCGGAATTTCTTGGAAAACGATTATAAAAATCTGCAGCAAGCCTAGCAGGATTAGTCCGCCAAGCTAACCCCCAGCCCTGCTGCGACCGTAGATTGGCGCAACAGAGGCTCCGATGAGTGACATATATCAACACAAGATCCTGATAGTGTTAAGTTCATCCTTGACGTTACCTTTGCATACTCCTCATTATTAGGGCTATTAAGGAGCACACAGCTAATATAAAGCGAACTATGTCTGATGCAACAAACAACCTAATTATGGTCTGCGGTGCCTCTCGCTCGGGCACCACCATGCTAGACCTTATGCTCGGGAGCAGCGACAGTGCATTTTCCTGCGGCGAGATTTACGCACTGTTTCGCCCCTATCGGACACATCACTTTAATCCTGACTGCTGCTGCGGAGCGAAGCCTTGCCTCGTCTGGAGCAAACTCGGCAAACTTAATGAAAGCGAATTCCACGCCGCCGCATTGGCGCAAACCGGCATTCATCATGTGGTGGACTCTTCAAAAGACCTGAACTGGGTTCTCGACAGCAACCACTGGGCAAGCCATCAAGATGTTCCGGTAAAGAATGTGCTGCTGTGGAAACAGCCGATTGACCTTGCCTACTCTCACTGGAAGCGTGGGCGACCCATCGATTACTACCGGCGCGCTTTCCTGAACTACCATGAGCGTTTTCTCGACCTTCGTCTGCCGTTCGTCACCATTGGCTTTGAAGAACTTGTCGATGCTCCTGAAAAGATACTTAAAAAGGTATGCAGCTACACCCAGGTTGAATGGCATGAGGGTCAGGAAGAGTTCTGGCAGAAACAACATCACCACCTGTTTGGCAGTGCCGGCACCTTCAAACAAGTGAATACTGGCGACTCAAAGATACGTTCCAAGGAAGATTTTCCGGCTGACTTTCTTGCTGCGTGGGGCAAGACTGCTGCCGCACAAGGTCACGATGAACGGCTGAACGATGTGATCTCTGCATTAGGAGCAGCCGATATAGTTTTGGGCACCCCTGCCAACCCCAACGCGAAGTTGCGTTATTCCGGGCCGGCAAAACCGTTTTGGTATTACCACCATGCACTGAAGTACATGTATCAAAAACGCTTCCCGGTTCAATTGAGCTCCGCCGAATCGACCTGAGCGCCAAGAAGCAAAAGGCATCATCGCGGCTTAAGCCTCAGCTTGAATTTCGACCACAAAAAAACCGGCGTGCAATGCAAGCCGGTTTTTTTGCTGAACAAAGATAACGCAGACCAAGTTAAATCCGCTTGGCTATTTTAATGCGTACAACCTTTGAACCTGACAACTGCTCTATATTAAATCTGAACTAAACGTTCAGAAAAAAGCAGTTACTCAGGAATTACATTTTCAGCCTGCGGGCCCTTCTGACCCTGAGTCACATCCATCGTAACCCGCTGACCATCTTTCAATGTTTTGAAACCTTCGGCCTGGATAGCTGAGTGATGTACAAACACATCCGCGCCGCCTTCCTGTTCGATGAAACCAAAACCCTTTGCATCGTTAAACCACTTAACTGTTCCGCTTACTCTAGACATACTAACCTCTGACAAATACTGACAACTTACTGTTGTCGAAAACCCCATCTCTGCTTGAGCCGAATAACGCACATCGACCCGCTGAGGACAGACTCAGTATATATGGCTGCGGCGCAAAATAAAGCAATAAGTTGTTAACCGGGGGTCATCAATGCAGATGAAATCAGGGACTTAACAAGTTTTTCGCGCAAAAGTGCCGGTGCTGTTACGTTTTAAGCCCGCCCGGGAGCTAAAGTCCGTTAACGACGGTTCGGATATCAGCAGCCATATACTCAACCCGATGCGGCGGTGTAAACAGTGCCACGAAGGCCCCTTCCGGGTTCAATAGATACACTGTCGGTGAGTGATCGACCCGATAATCGTCGGAGTCGACAGTCACACGATAGGTCGCATCAAGGCCCTGAACCAGTGTCTCGAGCTGCTCCTGCACACCGGTAATTGCCGTGAACCCAGCGCCGTAAGCCGAGATGTATTCGTTTAGAACCACCAGCGAATCCCGCCCGGGATCGACTGACACAAACAACACCTCTAATGGTGCATCGCCATGATCTAAAAACTCAGCAGCCAACTCATCTTTCAACAAACCCAGCTTATACATGGTCGGCGGACAAAAATGATCGCAGGAAGAAAAGCCCATGAACAACAATGTCCACTGGCCCTGCAATTGTTGGTTGCCGAAAGATTCGCCATCCTGATCCAACAACACGAACTCAGGTAAAGGTTTAGCCGATGACAACAAGCTACCGGCTTTTCCCGCAACCACCCGCGGCAAATCGGAAACAGACTCACTCGCAGGCCGCACAGCAAAAACTGCAATGAGCACTAAGCTCATTGCCGTTAAAAAGAAAATAGAAAATCTCTGCATTGCTCTCTAAAAAGCGTTAGTTGCGCCGGCAGACTTCTTGGGCCGTGTGAACCACGCCATCACCATTACCATTAACGTAAAACTAACCCCGTCAGAAAAAATCATCATGAGCTGATAGCCCGGCGGGAATGCTGACCATATGATATCGGCAAATCGCGGGTAAGCCGTATAGGCGATGCCCATGGTTCCGCAGATTGCGACATGATCCCAATACTTCACAGTAAACTTATTCAGCATGAGCATTGCAGCACCGATTAACAAACCAATAACAATACTATTAAACCAGCCTATAGAGATCATCACCGGTGAAGCTTCGGGCACACCGTTGCGTTGTATATAGACTGTTGCCACCGGCCCTAAGGCACGCATGTTTTTCCGAATATCGTCGCCGGAATCGCGGCCTGGCAAAATGTAGGTGCCTGATTCGGGGAAATGCTCCAACAGCGCCTCGGCCGCAGCAACGTCATCCCTAGTCTGCGACATGGTGCTGTAAGGAATGTCGGTAAACACATAGAAACCAAGGCTCCAGATCCAAGCCACCAAAGCCACACACACCGCACCTAAAATTAAACGCATCGATTTACCCTCATGCCAGATAACTCTTCTCAGAAGCTTCAGACTACGCACACAGGCGAGCAAACAGAAGCAATGCCGCCAATAATGCCGCCCTGCAACGACCGTTGACCAAAGGGTGAGCAGTTGAACGGCTCAATATGCGGGAATCCACCACGAGCAAGGGGTTTCGTCAGCTAACCACAAGCTCTTAAGAATGATATTCTCTCGCCTAAGAACGCTAAAAAAAACCACAGAGCCCCATCCGGCAACTAGCACAGGACATTTAATGGACATTGATATCATTCTGGAGGCCGACGTCGGCCCACAGCAATTTGCTGAGCTCGCAGTAAAGGCCGAAAGCCTCGGTGTACGCGCTATCTGGTCGTCTAACTACCACCAAAACTATGATGCATTTCTGGTAATGGCACCGGCGGCACTGGCCACATCAAAAATCAAACTGGCGGCATTGGCTGTTAGCCCCTGGGAAATGCATCCGCTGAAAATGGCGAATGCTCTGCTCACACTGAACGAAATCTCTAATGGCCGTGCCGCTGTAGCATTGAGCGGTGGGGGCGGTGTACTCGGAGCCTGTGGCTGGAAAATCAATTCGCAGCAAAAAGAGCCCTGGCCCCTTAAAGACCTGTCTCTTATACACATCTGACGCTGCCGACGATCTACTCTGTGTAG
>CAJXQV010000113.1 GCA_913058165.1 uncultured Chromatiales bacterium
GAAAAAAGCAGTAAGCATTGCTCACAGTGTAAAATAATCCGACAACTTACCGCAATAACAATGCAAGCGGTAGGCAAATGAGGCCTCTGCATTTCTGGCGGCACCTCTAGGGCGGGGCCCTATGTTAATCCGCAAGCATGCTTCTGCTATAGCCATCTCCACAATCGCATGCCAATAAAAAACCCGCATTGGACGGGCTCGTTCTGCTTATTGTGCTTGGTGATGCTCCGCCCTTCCGAAGCTTACTCATGCCCAGCAGATAGCCGGGCAATTAGCCATTCAAAGAATGCTGGTGGCGGCTTTGGCACTTTCAATATACAGGCCTCTGGTACCGGCAGCACACGATCTGCTCTGCTGAGCTTGAGTATTACTGGAGTCGTTGGCGATAGCATTTATGATTATGCTATCGGAAACGCGGATGAAACCGATGAGTTTTATGCTGCAAAAATACTGGCTATGGCGATAAATTTGCCAGAAATGCTAGCGGTAAGCTTGCCGGTTCGACGGCAGTGCCAATTCCACCCGCGGCTGACTGTTCGTTTCTGTTCTTGCAGCATTAGCGTGGATCAGTCGAAAGCAAACCGTCTCATTAAAACCTAAACTGTCTTTCAGGCCGGATCGCCCCTGGAGTAAACGCCTGCCTAGACATGATACCTTGACAACCGCATGCGGACGGGCTCCCCACAGCCTATAACGTGTACAATGACATCCCACTCCAACTTATCGAACAAGCGGAACCCTGTTCCGGAAAGCATTTAATTTAAAGGATACAACGTATGATCTTGCTGACAGGTATTACTGGCAATAACGGCGGCGCAACCGCAAACGCTTTATTGGAAAAAGGTGTTAAGTTCCGGGCATTGGTCCGCGACCTCGACAAAGCGTCCGATTGGGCCGATAAAGGCGTTGAGCTCGTGCAAGGCGATTTAAGTGACCCCGCCTCAATAACGGCTGCACTCGACGGCATTCATCGCGCCGTACTGATCCTGCCAAACGGCGAAGAGCAGGAAAGCCTTGAAGCTTCATTTATCAACACAGCCAAGGAAGCGGGACTGCCCTGGATTATTAAGCTTTCTTCACCCGAAGCCGTTCGTGGCACCACCAGCCCGATACCGCTGGCACACATCGCCGGCGAAGATGCGATTATGGCCTCCGGCATGAACTGGACCTTTGTGCGCCCAAGCTTTTTTATGCAGAACTTCCGCAGCTCAATCGGTGCAGCTCGGTCTGGCGGAAAATTGTCTATGCCCATGGGTAACGGTGATGTAGTCGTCACTGACACCGCCGACGCGGGTGCTTTTATTGCCCACGTCCTTACGACTGAGGATTCCACAGCCCACTACGGCCAGTACTACGACATCACCGGCCCTGATACGGTTCTGACGTTTCAAGACATTGCCAATGTTATTGGTGAAGTCATCGATGCGAAGGTTGAATACGATGACTGCGATGCCGCTGCTTATCAGGAAGCCATCCGCCCGTATCACAAGAATGAATGGCACTCGGATGCGGTGGCCTACCTATTCGCCGAGATTGCCAATGGCAACACGCCGGGTCATAAAACATCTACCTTTCAGGACATGATGGGTCGACCAGGCAAATCGTTGAAAGAATACCTCCAGGAAGTTTCTTAGTGCTTGCAAGCCTGAAACAGTAAAGCCAACACAAAAAAGGCCCGCGCAAGCGGGCCTTTTTGCATGTTTCAGCAGTTAAAAAGTAGTGCTTAGGCCAATTCCAGCACACCCAAATAAACGCTGTCGGCGCCAAGCTCAAAAGACTTCGCCAGTTTGCCCGTTGAACCACTAACTTCCAGTTCATACGTGCCGCTGCTTGGCTCCAACTTGTCGATTTTGAACTCACCAAAGATATCGCTGGTCACACGCCCTACTTCACTGCCGTCCTTTTTAAGGACAACTTCGGCGCCATCGATGCACTCATCAACACCATCGATAAGTCCGGCCACGGAGCCACCAACAAAGCACGTGGTAAAGAAGTGCATGTTCTTGTAGTAAACACGTGGTTTAGTGCCGAGCTCTGGCTGCAACACTTCGAGACCTTCTTCTGCCACCATTTTTTGCATCTCAGAGTCGGACACTTTCACTGACCGGAATACATCCGTAGGACACTGCTGTTCTTCACGGGTTTCCTTCCAGCCGGCGTCAAACAAATGCGCATCAAAAATCCAGGCTTGCGGCAGTTCCAGCTCTTCGTTCCAACTGATAGAACCGTAGGGGCAGGACTCAACAATATCCTTACGGCCTTTCGCCTTCACGGGATCAATAATCACAATGCCATCGGCACGCTTTTTAACCGCGTCACCGCCAACTTTCATGCAGGGTGCATCATCGCAGTGATTGCACATAGTGGGCATAAAGTGAGCGTCAACAATCGGATAAGCACCTCGTTCTTTACGTTCGATATCGAGCCAATTCGCACCCATCGCTGGTTGCTCAGCCGCATAACCGGGGAAGTCATTACCGGTATGCTCATCTTTAACCGCAAGAAAACAACCGCGGCAGTTATTGCAGCGCTCGATATCAACAATCATGTTCCATTTCTTAGCCATTACGCTGCCTCCACCGGTGCTGCCGGTTTCCAGGTATCGATACCCGTCCACTTCTCGACTTCGATAAGCGTGCCGTTTGGACGAATACCATGAGCCTTAGTGGTGATGGGCTTACTGGGGTTAAGCACGTTCACGCAACCACCCAAGTCGGTGGACTTACCCGGTTCGCCGGCAGGCCTATATTCGGCAGATGCTGTCGGTGCACTAATCACGCCCGGACGCAGCCGGTCAGTGACTTGTGCAGCGCAGACTACAGAACCACGATCGTTGAAAAGACGAATCAGGTCATCGTTTTTAATGTCACGTGCTTCCGCATCCTCGCGACTGAGACGACAGGTCAGATAATGATGGTCACCCACTTTCACGCGATGTTCGCGAATATCACGCAAGAAACAACCTTCATCATCACCCATCAAATGGAAAGGATAACGTGAATGCGGTGTCAACAATCGCAGCGTATATTTTGCCGCAACTTCCGGTTCGTTCTCCGCATTCTCGAAAGTCTTTATGTACTTATTAACCGGCGGACGCTCGGGATCGTCGAAACGCTTCAACGTAGTCGGCACGAACTCATACTTGCCGGATGGCGTCTGCAATCCTTCGCCGTAGTTCTCGACGTAATCAGAAGGCAACGGATAAGGTTCCGGCACGTCTTTCTTTCGACCTTCGTAGAACCAATTCAGGCCAAGCGGCGGACGTGATTCTTCAGGCTCGTGTGGCACAACGAAGTAGCCTTTCTTCAGGAACTTCCGCCACGACATCGTTTTAACCGCATCCGAAGATTCATAGGCGCGCTTGCACCACTCGAGCTCGGAGTTACCGCCCTCAGAGTACACAGCACCCAGATTCATTCTCTCTGCAATCATCAGGAAGATATCGTAGTCAGACTTAGACTCCCCCTGCGGCTCAATAGCCTTGTGCTGCATCGAAATCACTCGATGATTATTCATCGAGTACATGTGATGCACATAGCCAGGACCCACGTTGAGCCACTCGCCAATATCCCAGCGCTCAAATACCGTGCAGGCCGGCAGAATGACGTCTGCAAACTTCGTCTCACCTTCCCACCAAACCGACTGGTTAACGACGAACTTCAGGTTCTCATGCTGGTACATATTGATCCAGCGATTCGAATCGACCTGAGTACCGATCGACGAACTGCCGTACTTGTAAAGCATTTCAACCTTCACATGACCCGGCGACGGATACCCGATGGGGAAGAACTGCCCAACGACGGAATCGACGGCGGTCACGTAACCCAACTTGGGCTTACCCATAATCGCTTCGGGTAGCCACATTCGCGGAATCACCTGCTTCACCGAGTTCATCGTCACGATGTGCGGCATCCGCTGATAGTTGTTGGTGGAGTTGGCGCTGTAAGCCAGGTCTCCCGACATACTGCCCTCGGCGTAGCCCGGGAAGTAGAAATTCATATCCACCGGCGCACCAAACTGCAGGTTGCCGAAGTTAGAGCCCTCACTGCCCATGCCCTGCATGGCGCCAAGGATGGTCATCATTCGCGCCCATTGAGCACCTGTGGGCCCACGACAGGCGCCACCCAGACCAATACCCCAACCACCAGCACCGAGATAGGTTTTCTTACTCGCCCATTCGCGTGCGAGTGCGCGGCACTCGCGAGCCGGGATACCGGTTTCCTTTTCGGCCCATTCGGGTGTTTTAGGAATACCGTCATCTTCGCCCAGCACGTGCGCTTTCCACTCTTCGAAACCTGTGCTGCGTTTTTCGACGAATTCTTTGTCGTAAGTGTCTTCAGTAATCCAGACGTAAGTTAGTGCCTGAGCAAATGCAGGGTCGGTACCCACCTTTGGTGAAATCCATTTGCCACCGAGATGTGCTGCGGTGTGGTTCAAATAAGGATCGATGTGCACCATCTTGATGCCCAACTCTTTTGCCCAGCGACGGCGTTGAGTGCCTTCAAACCCGTAACTTGCATCCGGGTCACTCGACCAGAACACCATCATATCGGCATTCTTCAAGCAATCTTCAATAGTGCCGTACGGTTCGGTCGCACCCAAACGCATACTGTTACCCCAGTGATGCTGCGCGCCCCAAAACCAGCCTTCCCAGCTATCCGGAGAGTGCATCAACTTAGTCACGCCAATGAGATTCCAGAAGCGGTTAAAGGCAGACAGGTAGTGACCGAGGTTGCCCCACTGATGGTGAGAGCCGTTGGCGACGGCAATCGCACCCGGACCGACGGCCTTGGCGCGTTTCATTTCGCTGGAAACGATATCAATCGCTTCTTCCCACTCGATCTCTACGAATTCAGACTTACCGCGGTTCTGGATATTGCGCTCGCCTTTGTGATCGAAGTCGACGCGCTTCATCGGTTTCAGAATTCGACCTTTCGAATAGACCATCGATTTTTGACAGGCGCCATGTGCTGCCAACGTGGTTTTACGCGGTGGCTTAAACTCTTTGCCACGCGCTTTAATGGTGTAGGAA
>CAJXQV010000114.1 GCA_913058165.1 uncultured Chromatiales bacterium
GTATAAGAGACAGACTGCACCACGCTTCAGCCTGACAACCGGATGCGGTCAGAAAAACCAAAACTCAAAAGAAAACACGCCGGCAAATGCGGGCATGGGTCGTTCAATACAAATTCTCCGGACGAACTATACGCCGGGAGCCAAGGCTTGTGCCTCGAACCTCAGGGAACCACTGACTCAGCCTTGGCCGACTCCTCACCGAAGAGGAAGAAGTCTTCGTCCTCTTCAACCATACCCAGATCTGCACGGGCACGCTCTTCAATAGCCGAGTTCCCGCTCTTAAGGTCCAACACATCCGCAGCAAGACGAGCATTACGCTCACCCAAATTGTCGTTTTCAAGTTTCTGTGCCACAACCTCTTCATCCAGACGCGACACCTCGCGATAACCATCCTCAGAAAACCACAGGCGAACCTGCAGCATAATGAGCATAACCACCAACGCTAACAGGAGCAGCTTAAAAAATAGCGTATGAGAACCGGCAGTGCGCATTATTCAGTGTTGTCAGACTCTCGTTAAACTCTATTGGCCAGGCTTACGCCGCACCAAACAATCAGAACTTAATAGGGAAAGCCTGCTTACCTCCGTAGGCTGCATCGCTGCCCAGCATTTCTTCAATCCGCAGCAATTGGTTGTATTTGGCCATGCGGTCAGAGCGGCATAGCGAACCGGTTTTGATCTGCGTTGCCAAGGTGCCCACAGCGATATCGGCAATGGTGTCGTCTTCGGTTTCACCTGAACGATGAGAGACTACTGCTGAATACTTCGCAGCAATAGCCATTTCAATGGCCTGCAAGGTTTCGGTAAGCGTACCTATCTGGTTTGGCTTAATTAGAATAGAGTTGGCTATATTATCGTTAATACCACGGGACAGAATGCTGGTGTTAGTCACGAACAAGTCGTCACCAACCAACTGGATTTTATCGCCCAGTGCTTTGGTCAGAGTCGCCCAACCACCCCAGTCACTTTCATCCATGCCGTCTTCAATAGAGATGATTGGAAAGTCCGCTACCAGCTTACTCAGATAATCAGAGAACCCGGCCGCATCAAAGGTTTTATTTTCTGAAGCAAGCGTGTACACACCGTTCTCATAGAACTCAGAGCTCGCTACATCAAGGCCAAGGTAAATATCGGCACCCAGCTTATAGCCTGCCTTCTCGACCGCTTCGGAAATAATCTCCAGCGCCGCAGCATTGGATGGCAGATCAGGAGCGAACCCCCCTTCATCACCCACAGCGGTATTCAAACCGGCTTTATGGAGCACGCCTTTTAGCGAATGAAAAATCTCGACACCGTAACGCAACGCTTCGCTGAAGCTCGGGGCGCCGACAGGCAGAATCATGAACTCCTGAATATCAACGCTATTATCAGCATGCTCGCCGCCATTGATAATGTTCATCATCGGCACAGGCAATTGAGTTGAACCCGCTGCGAAGGTTCGGAACAATGGCTTACCCTGCTCGACTGCTGCGGCTTTCGCCACGGCAAGCGATACGGCCAGAATGGCATTGGCACCTAAAGTTGCTTTGTTCTCGGTACCGTCCAGGTCAATCATCAACTGATCAATGCCAGCCTGATCGAGCGCATCTTTACCCATTAGTTCAGGCGCAATCTTAGTATTGATATTGCCAATGGCATGCAATACCCCTTTGCCCAAATACTTACTCTTATCGCCGTCACGCAGTTCCAGCGCCTCGCGACTGCCGGTAGATGCACCGGAAGGCGCCACCGCACGACCAAAGGCACCGCTCGCCAAACGCACATCGGCCTCAACTGTAGGGTTACCGCGTGAATCCAGAATCTGGCGTCCGCGTATCTCTGCAATAGCACTCATTTTCTTACCTTTTTATTATTGGCCCTAACAAGGACCTCAACGAGATAAATGTTCGGCCATCGATTGGCTGCCAATGGCAAACTTGTAATTGATTGTTCCGTGTTTTGCGCGCAGCCCGCAGGTTGCCGCTAATCTGCTATTTGATCCTCAATAAAACCGGCAGATTTAACGCCGCGATCTATAGCAACCAACTGCTCCAACAACGCGGGCATGAGCTCCAGCGGCCAAGCATTCGGGCCATCGCTCAATGCTTGAGACGGGTCCGGATGGGTTTCCATAAACAGCCCTGCAACGCCGGCAGCAACTGCTGCGCGTGCCAGCACCGGAACAAACTCACGTTGACCACCGGATGATCCACCCTGTCCACCGGGCAGCTGAACCGAATGCGTAGCATCAAATACCACAGGCGCGCCAGTTGTTCGCATGATCGCAAGCGAGCGCATATCTGAGACCAGATTGTTGTAACCAAAGCTGAAGCCACGCTCACAAACCATAATGTTCTGGTTGCCGGTAGCGCGGGCCTTATCCACCACATTGCCCATTTCCCAGGGCGATAGAAACTGACCCTTCTTAATGTTCACTGGCAGACCGGTGGCGGCAACCGATTTAATGAAGTTAGTCTGGCGACATAAAAATGCGGGAGTCTGCAATACGTCAACAACCTCAGACACTTCGTTTAATGGGGTGTCTTCATGCACGTCGGTGAGTATTGGCAAGCCCAGATCAGACTTCACCTTAGCCAGAATCCTCAAGCCTTCTTCGATACCCGGGCCACGATAACTGGCCTCAGATGAACGGTTAGCCTTGTCGAACGAAGCCTTAAAAATAAAATTAATACCCAGCGCTTGGGTGATTTCTTTCAAGCGGCCCGCAGTATCAAGTATGAGCTGTTCGCTCTCGATAACGCAGGGTCCGGCAATCAAAAACAATGGCTGGTCGATACCGGCTTCGAAGTTTAACAAATTCACAATACTTAAGCCTGCGCCGCTTTGGGTATAGCCTGCTCGGCATGCTCGCGGGAGGCACGGATAAAGCCGGTAAACAAAGGGTGGCCGTTTCGTGGGTTTGAGGTGAACTCTGGGTGGAACTGACACGCAACAAACCACGGATGATCTTTCAGCTCAATCATTTCGACCAGGCCATCAACCGAACGCCCGGAAATAAACAGCCCGGCATCAGTCAGAGATTGGAGATAGTTGTTGTTGAACTCATAACGGTGGCGATGACGCTCACGCACAGAATCCTGACCGTATATTTCATGCGCCAGAGTTCCTTCTGTCAGCAAACACTCCTGCGCGCCCAGACGCATGGTGCCACCCAAATCAGATTCAGCACTGCGAGCCTCTTTCGTGCCGTCTTCATTCTGCCATTCGGTAATAAGTCCGATAACAGGATGCGGGGTAGATGTATTGAACTCGGTACTGTGCGCACCGCTAAACCCAGCAATATTACGACTGAACTCAACCGTAGCCGCATGCAACCCGAGGCAAATACCTAAAAAGGGAATGTTGTTCTCGCGGGCGTAACGCACGGAATTAATTGTGCCCTCAAAACCACGATCGCCAAAACCGCCAGGCACCAGAATGGCATCAACACCGGCAAAGGCTTCCGCCACCGGCGCATCAGGTGCATCAAGCTTTTCGGAATCAATAAATTTGATGCGAACTTTAGTGCGGGTGCGAATTCCGGCGTGCTTCAACGCCTCGTTCAGAGAGATATAGGAATCTTCGTAATCGACGTACTTGCCCGCCATACCGACAACCACCTCGGCCTCGGGATTAAGGCGCGCATCGACAACTGCCTGCCACTTCGACAGATCGGCCTTAGGCACATCAAGTCCCAGCTTCTGCACAACGATGTCATCAAGCCCCTGCTCGTTAAACACTATCGGCAACTCATAGATGTCGGCGACATCCTGTGCGGAGATAACGGCCTTTTCTGCTACGTTGGTAAACAGAGCTATTTTACGACGCTGCCCATCTGGCAACGGATGCTCTGAACGGCACACAAGAATATCTGGCTGAATACCGATAGAGCGCAACTCTTTTACTGAGTGCTGGGTCGGCTTGGTTTTAATTTCGTTCGAGGCTGCAATAAAGGGCACCAGGGTAAGGTGCACGTAGCAGGTATTGTTCGGACCCAGATCAAAGCCCATCTGACGAATTGCTTCCATGAAAGGCAACGATTCAATATCACCCACCGTACCGCCGACTTCGACAATGCAGACATCCGCCTTACCGGCACCCGACAACACGCCGGCTTTAATTTCATCGGTAATGTGAGGAATAACCTGCACAGTGGCACCGAGGTAATCGCCGCGACGCTCTTTTGCAATAACACTGCCGTAGATACGACCGGTGGTGAAGTTGCTGAAACGACCGGTGGTGGTGTTCACGAAGCGCTCGTAATGGCCCAAATCCATGTCCGACTCAGTGCCGTCTTCAGTGACAAACACTTCGCCATGCTGGAAAGGACTCATGGTGCCAGGATCAACGTTCAGATAAGGGTCGAGCTTGATCATGCTGACGGTAAGGCCGCGGGCCTCAAGAATGGCACCGAGTGACGCTGAGGTAATACCTTTACCCAACGACGAAACGACGCCACCTGTAACAAAAACAAAACGGGGCATGAATGAATCCCATAGTAAGCCTTAAGAGACGCTCAGCAATGTCGTCCCGATCAGGCTCCATAAACAAAAGTTGCAAGCTAAGCAATAACTTAGAGTTTTTTCTTCAAGTGGCTTTTACATTAAAACCTGAGGTTTTATGCATTCTGCGAAGCCCGGCATCTGTACTCCAGAGGAGAACCCTACTCGGGGTTAAAAGATACCAGAGCACCGGGTTCATCACAATGAAAACCGCCGCTCAGAGCCAAGTATTTAACGACTCTCGCGGATCGGATGACATAACTGAAAGGTGCTTTCCCACACTGGCACAAGCCCGGGTTCGCCGACAGCAACGCAATATTCGTTTGCCAACCACATATCACCAATAGCCACTAACTCATCGCCGCTGTAGAAAAGCGGCAGCGTATTGCGACGCCAAGGCAGCACCCCGCGCTCCTGCAACAAGTTCTTCAGACTGCGACTGTGGGCTGCACCTTGCGGACGAAGCCGTTCACCGCGGTGCTGTCTCTTATACACATCTGACGCTGCCGACGATCTACTCTGTGTAGATC
>CAJXQV010000115.1 GCA_913058165.1 uncultured Chromatiales bacterium
TACGAGATTGCCTCTTGTCTCGTGGGCTCGGAGATGTGTATAAGAGACAGTTTACGAGGTCCGCGACCCAGCAGCCGCGACAGCGGAACGCTGTACTCCGCGGGCTCGGCAAGTTTTGGTGCCTCGCCACCGCGGGCGTGGGCGTAGACGAGCTCTATGGTTACCGGTAGCTTGTCGTCCACGTTGCGCTGGGTGTCATAGTTGAGACGGGTCTGTTGCCAATAGGTTTTGCCCCCTAAGCCCTTTCGCCTTCGGCTAATTTGACGGGTGGCGCTTACTGCCCTTAATTCATTAATGAGTTTGTCGAAGCTGCTGTAGGTGATGGTGAGCGGTTCGGTATCTAGCACCGGATCACGGAGCCCGGCTTTTAGCATTTCATCACCGGCAATGTGGAGGTCGGGCAGCGTATCGAAGTGCTCGTAGTTATCGCGGGCGCAACTTTCGCGGAGTTCAGCGAACGAACCGTTGCTGCAAAAAGCAGTGAGCAGTAATCCGCCGGGCTTCAGTACTCGGTTAATTTCATTGAGCACCGATTGCAGGCTACCCAGTGGGTTGGCGCCATATTGAAGGGTGAGATTAGAAACAATTAAATCCACGCTGTTGTCGGCTAATGGCAGCTCGAGCATATCGGCACACAGTGCTTCGCCATGGCGTTGAGCGAGCTCGCTCATGGCTTCTGAGCTATCAATAGAAAGGCAACGAGTGCCCGGGTATTGCCTGCGCAGCGCTTCGGCAAGCTCGCCACCACCACCACCAAGAACTATGCTCTGCAATGGTTTTAGCCGAAACATCGACAGCCGCTCAAGCAGCTCGTCGCGCACTATAGCGTGCAGGAAATCGGCTTTGCTAAAGTTTGCGGCTTTGCGGTTAAAGGCACGTTTCAAGTAGTTTTTATTTTTATCGGTCATTGTTTGTCGGGTTTAGTTGTTTAGTAATGCGGCAAATGCCGGCGACAGTTGTTCAGTAAGTTTACCGTCGGCGCCGCGCTGAATAATACTAATGGCAAGATCATTTGCTTCTGCCAGTTGCAGCGCTTCATCTGACCCTTTAACTAACAACGCGGTGGCCCAGGCATCTGCTGTCATGGCATCGTTGGCAATAACACTTACTGATCCGATGTTGTCCGGAACGGGCCAGCCGGTCAATGGGTTAATGCTGTGTGAATAGCGCACGCCATTAAACTCGAAGAAGTTGCGGTAGTCGCCGGAGGTGGCGATGGCGGCATTGCTAAGAGAGATAATTCTTTGGGCGCTGCGCTTGTTGGTAATGGGCTTTTCGATGCCTACCTGCCATGGCTGCCCTGCCGTTTTGCTGCCGCGGGTGCGCAGCTCTCCTCCGACCTCAATAAGCCAGGCATCAACGCCGGCATTATCCAGCAGCTCCGCAAGCTGATCTACGGCATAGCCTTTGGCAATAGCTGAAAGATCGATGGCCGTCGCCGGGTGGCTTTTGCGTAATGCCGGCGGATTGTTTCTGACCGAAATGTTTTGATAGCCCACGTGGCTGAGTCGCTCGCGGATGAGTTCGGCAGGCGGGGGCTCGCTTTGAAACGGCCCGCTGCCGAAGCCCCAGAGCTCAACCAGCGGCCCGACGGTAATGTCGAAAGCGCCGTCGCTGCGCAAGCTTATCGACTGCGCCAGAGCCACTATTTCCGCAGTTGAGGCGCTTACTGAAAACCACTGATTTGCCTTGGATGCGTTGAAAAGGCTGACTTCCGAGCTGCTTTTGTAGGTTGATAGGCTGGCATCCAGCTGTTGCAGCCGGTTATCGATGGCAGCATCCAGCGCTAAACGCGCCGCGCCGAAGTACTTTACGTTGTAGAAAGTGCCCATGGTTTCGCCACGGACGCTGTGGGGTTGCTCCTGAGGTGTGCAGCCACTGAGAGCAGCAAGAGCAATAAAACAACCTAAGAAGCAAATGCTTATGGTTTTCATGTGATGCTGCCCAGGCCGTAATCATCCCGGAGTTTGCGGGCCCGCAGCGCCATCGGCTGAAAACGCCGGAAGCCGAGCGCATCGATTGCCGGTGTGAGAAGCCCAATGCCGAAGATCGGCCCGATAATTTGCCGCCGCCGTTCTATCGGTAGTGGCAGCATTTGGAATTCCGGAGATAGCCCCGATGTTTCTTCGGCCGCAGAAGTAACTTGTGACACTGCAATACCTTATTATTCGCGATAGTCTCTGACAATAACGACTTGCTCTGTGTCAGTCCATCCGCATCTTGCCTGCGCAGGGCTGGCTAAATGTGCTGCATGCTATATAGAAACTCCGTTAGACTCTATTTTCAGGAATGTTCTAAATTTTCCTTCCAAAACAAATCATTTTGATTCCTTTACACCGTGTTTTAGCAGGGATGCAGCAAAAATAATGAGCGCCGCCAAACTCAGTACTCACCAGAAAGCCTTGGCCATTAACCTTGATAACCATATTTATGGTGCTATAGCAGAAATCGGAGCGGGTCAGGAAGTGGCCCGTTGGTTTTTCAGGGTTGGCGGTGCGGCAGGTTCCGTCGCTAAAACCATCTCCGCTTATGACATGAAAGTATCGGATGAGGTTTATGGCAAAGCTGGCCGGTATGTTTCGCGAGAGCGTGTGGAGGCAATGCTCGATAAAGAGTATTCGCTGCTTATTTCACGCCTGGGTAATGACCGTCCGGCCGACACCCGATTTTTTGCATTTGCCAACACCGTGTCTGCCCGGAATTTTGATGGCACCAATGAGTGTCATGGTTGGGTGGGGCTGCGATTTCAGCACGAGCCTGGTGCAGAGCCCAGCACCGCTATCATGCACGTTAATATGCTCGACCCCACCAACCTGCAGCAGCAGGAAGCGCTGGGTGTTCTCGGTGTAAACCTCATTCACAGCGTGTTTCTTGCGGGTGATGGCGCGGTAGATGGCCTGAAGTTTGTGTCTGACAACATTGATGAGCACCATATTGAGGTCGATGTGGCCGCTTTATTCGGTCCTGCGTTTGAATCGGTCGACGCAGCACACACCGGCATGAGCATGCTTGCGAGCGGTCTTGCAAAAGTGGTTCTCTTTGATAAAGAAGGCCAGATGCGCCCGCCATCAGAAGTATTACGCCAGCGGCCGTTGATTATTCGTCGTGTTGCGATGAGTCAACCGTTGGTGGCGAACGAGCGTGTCATGGAAATGGCGAGCAAAAAATTCTTAAGTGAAAACGGTGCGCATGAAAAGCCGTTGTGTACGGTCGACTTTTCGTTCTCGACGGTGCATGCCGACAAGCCCAAGAAGATTGAAGAGTACGCACAAAAGGTGCGTGAGACTCTGGCTCAGGGCGAGTGGGTGATGGTGAGTAGCCTGAGACATAACTACGCGTTTACTGACTACCTGCGGCGGTATTCAAATCAGCCGCTGCGCTTTGTTGTCGGCACGTCGGCATTTGCGATGCTGCTTAACGAAGGTTATTACCGTGATCTTTCCGGCGGTATCCTAGAGGCCACAGGTCGCTTGTTTACTAACGATGTGAAGCTTTATGTGCATCCGATGAAGAGCGAAAACTTCTACAGGCACATTGAGTCTTCAGAGATAGACCCTAATTGGATATCGGTTGGCGGCAATGCGCTGATCTCGCTAGGCGACCTTGAGTTTCGTCCTCCTACTAACCTGCTTTACGAGTATGTACGCGAAGCAGGCTGGGTGTTTGAGGTTCGTTAGTCAGGCTTCTATCCCAAAGGCCCCCGCACTCCGCGGACACCCTTGTTAAGCACATGAGTGTAGATTTCTGTTGTCTTAATATCGCTGTGCCCGAGCAGCTCCTGAATGGTCCGTAAGTCGTAGCCTTGCTCCAGCAGCCGGGTCGCAAAACTATGCCTGAAGGTGTGCGATGTCACCGGCTTGTGAAGTGAGATCGTTCGCCTGGCTTTAGTAATAGCTTTGCCAATGCGCGAGGCGTGTAAGTGGTGTCGGCGCATGATCTTGCTTACCGGGTCCTGAGCTATCCGGCTCGAAGGCAATAGAAACTGCCAGGCTGTTTCATGTTGTGCCTGCGGGTACTTGCGTGCCAGCGCCGGTGGGATATACACCTCACCATAGCCCTGTGCACAATCGCTGATATGTTGAATTTTTACCCGTTCTATCTGTCTTTTTAGCTCGTCAATAATTGATTCCGGCAGAACCGTGCGCCGGTCTTTGCCGCCTTTGCCTTGCCTGACCACGATTTCACCCATCGAGAAATCGATATCTTTGATTCGCAGACTCAAGCATTCTGCCGCCCTTACGCCAGTGCCATACATCAGCCGGGCGGCCAACTGGGGCAGGCCGCGCATGGCATCTATCAGTGCCAGTGCTTCCTCATGACTGAGCACCTGAGGCACTCGGCGCTTTGGGCGTGCCCGATGGAAGTTGAGCGCACCCAGCTCTGCCGCAAAGATATGGCGATACATATAGACAATTGAATTCAGCGCAATCGCCTGCGTTGCCGGAGACACTTGTCGGTGGACGCCTAACCAGGAAAGGTATTCATCAACTTCTTTGGCACCCATTTCCTGAGGGTGACGTTTGTTGTGGAAGCGGATGAAGTTGCGTATCCAGTGAATGTAAGTTTGCTCTGTGGTGTAGGCCAGATGCTGTTCACGGATAGACTTACGAATCGTATCCATTAAACGCAGAGGGTTATCGGGAATAGGCGGGCGTGGCTCTTTCATAGCAAGGGGACATTTAGGAATACCCCCACACTATGAAAAAAAGACATTAATGGATAAAGCCACAAAACTGGCGTAATGAAACGGTTTTAGCAGCAAATACAGTTTCGATAAAAAAAGTGTTCAATTCCTCTCGAACGGTTAATGCCGCCCCTGAGGCGAGCGATGCAAGCGAAGATGCGAGCTAAAGTATAAATTTGTAAGCTTTTCAAGTACATTCAAAGCACAGGGGTGGCGTTTATGCCTGATTCAAAACCCAATTCCAATGAATAAGGCTGTTAGATGTGAAGGAAAATACGGGGGTATAAAACTGTCTCTTATACACATCTCCGAGCCCACGAGACAAG
>CAJXQV010000116.1 GCA_913058165.1 uncultured Chromatiales bacterium
CATTTGCATGCTCATAAAGATGCACGGATGCGTGGCGTCAACACCTGCAACACGCTAAAGGCAGTATTGCGACGAATCATGACGGGTTCACGCAGGCCCGATGCCGTTGTTGCTACCGGCGACCTGGTGCAGGATGAAACCCGAGGTGGCTATCTCCGATTTGCCAAGATGCTAAAACCGCTGGGCGTCCCGGTTTATTGCCTGCCCGGCAACCATGATTCGCCGGATATCATGCGGGAGCAGTTAAACACGGCTCCGTTTCAATTCTGCGGAACCGCTTCGATAGGCAACTGGCAATTACTAATGCTCAACAGCCATGCAGAAAACGATAATGGCGGTCAGTTCAGTGCAGACCAACTTGCAGCGATCGACAACGATCTCGCTGCTTGTCGAGATAAACATACCATCGTATTTCTGCATCATCACCCGATTCCAATGGGCAGTCGCTGGCTAGATGGCGTGGGTCTAAGGCAGAACCGAGAGTTTATGGAGATAGTCTCCAGTCATGCGCATGTCCGGGCTGTAGTCTGGGGACATGTGCATCAGGCATCGGACCATCTGCACGATGATATCCGGATGATAAGCACCCCATCGACCTGCTCGCAGTTCTTACCGAACAGCGATGACTTTACTATGGATACCCGACCACCGGCTTATCGCTGGTTGCAGCTGTATCCGGACGGCAGCATCGATACCGATATAGTATGGCTGGAAAGCTCCGGGCAGCTCTAACCCCGCCAAAACGGAACCCACTGTGAATAAATGCCTGTGCCTGATACTGCTTAGCTTCTCGCTGACAACGCCTCCTGCAAATGCTGCGGATGTGCCGGTTTGGGAGCTCGAAGGAACCCATAACCGATTTCTGTTACTGGGCTCAATACACTTCCTCCGCGCCAGCGACTATCCGCTGCCCGCGGCAATTGATGAGGCCTATGCAGCCGCAGACGCACTGCTTATGGAGCTCGACATGGACAGCATGGATATGCTGAATTCCATGACGGTTATCGAGTCTTTGAGCAAAGACTCTCAGGGCCGAAGACTCAGTGAACAAATTGGCGCTGCCCGCTATCAACAGGTCGTAACCAGGGCGGAGACGTTAAGCATAAACACGCTGCTACTGGATGACAAAGAAGCCTGGTATGCCGCAATAGTGGTGAGTCAGATCCGACTCATGCGAATGGGCTTTGACCCGTCCTGGGGTATCGAGACACGTTTTACTGCAATGGCTATGGCGGATGGCAAACCCATTGATGGTCTCGAAACATTAGCAGACCAGCTCGGTGTACTGGACCGCATGTCCATAGATACTCAGGCAGAGTTCTTACTTGAGTCACTGAACGACCAAGCCACTGCAGAAGCCGAAATGCAAAGCATGGTTACCGCTTGGAAATCCGGCGACAGCGAAGCGCTCGAACAAACGATGCTTGAGGGGATGGGTGACATTCCCGAGCTATACAGTGAGCTCATAGTTAACCGCAACATTAACTGGGCAAATCAAATTGAGAGGCTCGACAAAAGCACCAGAGACAAGACCTACCTGGTCATCGTCGGCGGCATGCACTTGGTCGGGCCTGACAGCGTACAGCAACAACTAAAATCCAAAGGCATCAGTTATCGCCAGCTAGTGGACTAAAAAGCTCGCCTGATTCAGACTTCTGACATATCGAAATCTTCCTTGCCGGCTCCGCAATCCGGGCAACGCCAGGATAAAGGCACATCGGCCCAAAGCGTACCAGGAGCCAGACCATGGTCCGGGTCGCCCTGTTCTTCACTGTAGACATAGCCACAAATAAGGCACATCCAAGTTTTCATATTCAACTCCATTTTTTTATCCGGCGTTTTACAGGTGCCTCTACTGCGAGGTTTCTTGTCGAAGAGATCGCAGCAATGGCTGCAAAAAATCAAGTCTGCGCAGCGGTTCTGACATTTCCAGACAATACTGCTTTTCGTCAAGACTTATTGGCAGTATTTCGGCAAAGCGATAGCCGACCCACGATGCATCGTCATAACGCACATCAAACTCGTTATACAGGATTCCTAAATCACTAATAATAACTTCCAGCAATTTAGCCATCGCGGCGTACTCGGCAGGCAAAGCCACTCCGGTTTCTGCCGGCAATAAATCGATATCGCCGATATACAGGCCATCGGGCTCACGATGATGCGAACGAACAATTAATCGCGAACCACCACGCGCAGTTACACCAAGAATGCCGTCGCTGCCCTGATACCAATCAGTAATAGTTGCCAGCGTGCCAATATGATTCACTGAGAGGATGTCGCTGCCGACATCGCCATGCGGGCTTTCCACATCCGGTGAAGTTAACACCACGCCGAACTGTGCATTGCCTTTCATACAGCGGGCAATCATATCCAGATAACGTGGCTCAAAAATCCGCAGCGGCAGAGGCCCATCCGGAAACAGGACGGTACGCAAAGGAAACAATGGTATAGAAAGATCACTCACCCACAGCACCTACACAGAACAGCATTTATCAGCGCAACTGCGCCCTAACCGATACCCTTGCACACCAAACAACAGCTTATGCAGCCACTATGATACGGCAACACGATAGCGTCAAACTCTGCCTTGAAACGAGACCGGAACCCTACGCAGCAAATGCCGTAGATAGCGCCGCCCGAAACTTTCCGTAGATTCCATCAAAACTGCCATTGCTCATAATAACTATTGCATCGCCGGGTTTTGCAGCCGCTACCACCGAAGCCACAATTGCATCGACTGATAGCATAACTTCAACGCTAAGGTCCGCATCCAGAACATCGGACAACGCCCATGACATGCCATCCGGCTGCATGACCCAGCATTTATCTGCAGGCGCAATAGCTGCCGATAGCTGATCGGCATGAGCGCCCATTTTCATGGTATTCGAGCGCGGTTCCAAAACGGCCAGCACCCGCCCGGCGTTAAACTGTTTCATACCCTCAAGACTGCGCTGAATGGCGGTAGGGTGATGAGCGAAGTCATCGTACAAACGCACACCACCAAAATCGCCCAATAATTCCATGCGGCGTTTCACACCCCGAAATGTTGCCAGGCCATCAAGCGATGCCTGAAAACCCACACCAGCGGACATTACGGCCAACAGCGCGGCAAGTGCATTCTCAATATTAAACTCAGCAGGATGAGGCCAGTAACACTCACCCCGCAGCTCACCGTCGCAATAAAATGCAAGCTGATCTGGGGCACTGCGTTCTGCCGACCAACCGGCAGCGCTGCGTCCGGCAATAAACCGCGTAACGGGTGTCCAACAACCCATTTCAAGAAGTTGATCGGTATAGGCATCATCCGCAAGTGCAATGCAATTGCCATTAGCTGGCAGCATTCGCAAAAGCTGATGGAACTGCCACAAAATTGCATCGATATCTTTATAAATATCGGCGTGATCGAACTCAATGTTATTCACGATCAGCGTGTTTGGACGGTAGTTAAGAAACTTGGCCTGCTTATTAAAAAAAGCAGTGTCATACTCGTCCGCCTCGATAACAAAGAATGGGTCAGAGCCCAGCCGCGCTGAAACATCAAAATTAGCCGGCACCCCGCCCACCAGGTAACCCGGGTTAAAGCCTGCGTGTTCGAGAATCCAACTCACCATGCTTGTGGTTGTGGTTTTACCGTGGGTTCCCGACACCGCAATAACATGACGATCTTTTAGAATGCAGTCATACAACCACTGTGGACCCGAACAAAACGGCAACTTACGGCTCAGTATTTCTTCAATAATCGGCATACCCCGACTCATGACATTGCCAATAACAATGAGGTCAGGCTTAAGGTCTAACTGTTCCACACCGAAACCCTCAATAATATCGATATCGAGCGCGCGCAACTGATCGCTCATCGGCGGATAAACTTTCTGGTCAGACCCAGTAACGCGAAAGCCCGCCTGCCGTGCGATAGCAGCGATTCCGCCCATAAATGTACCGCAAATACCCAATATGTGAATGTGCATAAGTTAGTGCCTATTTGGGTATAGCTTCGAGCAGCTCAAAGTTAATGAAAAAGTACAATAAGGCGATGGCAACGCCCTCGGCCAACGAACGTGATATCGCCCGACTAAAGATATGTGCATTCACAATAACCGACCAGATTAAAATAGCTATCAACGCCATAAAAGGCAGAATTAAAAGCTCGCTACCTTCCGGCACGCTGACATAGAAGTAGGTGATCGGCAGCGCCACCAGCGTTACAATACTGCCAGTACCAAAAAATGCAGTGAGGGTTTGCAGGTAACGCGACAGATTGCCGGTAATCCGCAACAGCACCCACACAAAAGCACTGATTATTGCTGCATCAGCCACAATACTCAGACCTGTAGCCGCAGAGATGCCCCCCTGCCGCCACAACAGAGGCACCTGCAAAACCGCATAAATAACAACGGTTATCTGCAGCAACATAGTTGAGATAGGAATATCTTCGGGCCCTAACTTACGACGGGCGATCAGCCAGAACAGTTCCAGCAGCTTAAGCATGTATCTCAGCCTCTAATGGCAATGGCAGATAAAATTCACGCGAGAACCCATTAAAAGATAAATCGCATGCAACATCAGAATGCTCAACTATAACCAAGAATCAGCATTTCAGGAGATATTCCTCTACACTAAAAAACTATGCCAAGCATTCAATACAGTCTTGTAGATACTCCAGCCGCGCTTGTCGATGCCTGTGACCAACTTCAAACTCAAAGCTCACTGTTCGCCGATACCGAGTTCATGCGGGTGAGAACCTACACGCCGCAACTTGCACTGTTGCAATTTGCAGCGAAAGACAGCGTTTTATGTATTGACCCTGCCGCCGGGCTGGATTTGAGCCCGCTATGGGCAATCGTGATGGATCCGCAGCGCCTCAAGATACTGCATTCCGGCAAACAGGACTACGAGGCCTTCTACTTTACGCTCGGTGACACCCCGAAAAACCTATTTGATACTCAAGTTGCAGCAGCGCTTTGTGGGCTGTCTCTTATACACATCTCCGAGCCCACGAGACA
>CAJXQV010000117.1 GCA_913058165.1 uncultured Chromatiales bacterium
CTCGGAGATGTGTATAAGAGACAGGTATTGAATGCTTTGGCAGCTGCGGCGGCATCGGTATCTTTGGGTGCCGATCTTGATGCGGTTGCCCAGGGCTTGCGAAGTATGGCCAATGTTGGTGGTCGCTTGCGGCTGGTGGCCGGAGCGAAGGGTGTGCGGGTCTTCGATGACACCTATAACGCCAATCCTGATTCTGTAAATGCTGCGATTGAATTTATTGCCGCACAGACCGGCACCCGTTGGTTGGTGCTTGGGGATATGGGCGAGCTTGGTCCGGACGCACCGGGTTTGCACAGCATGGTTGGTGAGCAAGTAGCGCGCGCTAATATCGATGGCTTGTGGTGTGTGGGTGAGCTTAGCCGGAGCACCGCCATCGCTTTCGGTGACAGCGCTCATTGGTATGCCGATGTGGCCGCACTCATCGAGGCTTTGAGCGATGCCATGGTGCCAAATGTGACGGTGCTGGTTAAGGGGTCACGATTTATGGAGCTTGAACGTGTCGTGCTGGCATTAACAGAGTCGCAGGCCGAAGGGGCGCAGAGCTAATGCTGATGTATTTCGCGGATTACCTGAAAGACCTTTATTCGGGCTTTAATGTGTTTACCTATATCACGCTGCGAGCTATTTTGTCGGCATTGACGGCGCTGGTTATTTCTTTCGTTGTCGGGCCAATAATGATTCGTCGTCTTACTGACCGTCAGGTTGGCCAGACTATTCGTCTGGATGGACCGCAATCGCATTTGCCAAAACAGGGCACCCCGACAATGGGTGGGGCACTGATTATTCTGGTTATTACCCTGAGCACGCTGTTGTGGGCAGATCTTACCAATCGCTATGTCTGGATTGTGCTTGGTGTGCTGCTGGCTTTTGGTGTTATCGGCTTTATCGATGACTGGAAGAAGTTAGTGCTGAAAGATCCGAACGGTATGAAAGCGCGCACCAAGTTCTTGTCGCAGTCATTTGTTGGTGGTATTGCCGCAGTAATTCTGTATTCAGGTGCTCAGGAGCCTTATGAAACGGCATTGTTGATCCCTTACTTTAAAGACGTGCTGATTCCGCTTGGTGGTTTCTATGTGGTGTTTTCGTATCTGGTAATTGTTGGCACCAGTAATGCCGTGAATTTAACTGACGGGCTTGATGGTCTAGCAATTATGCCTGCCGTCATGGTGGGCGGCGCTCTCGGTATTTTTGCCTACGCAGCCGGCAACATTAATTTCGCAGCGTACCTTGGCCTCCCGTATATCTTCGGCGCTGGTGAAATGATGATTTTTTGCGCGGCGTTAGCGGGTGCCGGGCTTGGCTTTCTCTGGTTTAACACTTACCCCGCCCAGGTGTTTATGGGTGACGTTGGCGCCTTGGCTCTGGGTGCCGCGCTTGGCACCGTCGCGATAGTCGTTAAGCAGGAAATTGTGTTGTTCATCATGGGCGGTGTATTTGTGATGGAGACCGTGTCAGTGATGATGCAGGTAGCTTCATTCAAACTTACAGGTAAGCGCATTTTCCGTATGGCGCCTTTGCATCATCACTATGAATTGAAAGGTTGGGCCGAGCCGAAAGTTATCGTCCGGTTCTGGATTATCACCGTAATTCTCGTTCTGGTTGGCTTGTCCAGCCTCAAGATCAGGTAATGGCAGAAGCAGTGTTGAATATGCAGCAATCACAGCAGCCCACAGTACTGGTTCTCGGAACCGGTCTGACGGCTGCTTCGTGTGCGCGCTACTTTTCAGCGCGCGGCGTTACTGCAGTGTTTGCCGACAGTCGCCAGCAGCCTCCGGGCTGGCCGGCGGTTATGTCGGTTATGCCTGAGGCATGCCTGCTTACAGGTGGTCTGCCTGATTTTGTGCCTGAAGGTATTCAAACGATCGTTGTTTCACCGGGCCTGCCCCTGAGCAAAATTTTGCTTGATGCGGCTCGGTCTGCCGGCGTGCCGGTGGTCAGTGATATCGATTTATTTCTTGCCGAGGAGGCGGGGTCGGTATTGCTGGTTACCGGATCCAACGGCAAGAGCACTGTGACTGCGCTGGTTAATCACCTGTTATGTGCAGCTGGCATGAGTTCCGTTGCCGGTGGAAATCTGGGTACGCCTGCATTGGACCTGCTGGATGAGCCGCATGATGCAGCGGTGCTGGAGCTATCGAGTTTCCAGCTTGAGCGCAGCAAGCTGCCGAAATCCAGCGTTGCTACCGTGTTGAATCTTGCAGTCGATCATCTTGATCAGCATGGCAGTTTGGATGCTTATCGTGATGCCAAGTTACGTATATACGATTGCTGCGAACTGGCGGTTGTGAACCGTGCTGAGCCTGATGCCATGCCACCCGAAAATGCAAATACGGTGAGCTTTGGCCTGGACTCGCCAGGCGAAGGGCATTGGGGCGTTGCGGATGGGCGCTTAGTCTTTGGTGATACGGTCGTAATGTCGGTTAGTGAAATCCCATTGGTGGGCCAGCACAATCTGCAGAATGTGCTGGCAGCCTGTGCAATGGCCCATGCGTATGGGGTTGGTTTCCCCCAACTGCGCGAGGGTGTGCGTTCATTCAGCGCCTTGCCGCATCGTATGCAGCGGGTGCCGACTGCAGATGGTGTGAATTGGATCAACGATTCAAAAGCGACCAACGAAGCTGCGGCAGCAGCAAGCATACGTTCGACCAGCGATCCGCTCATTCTGATTGCCGGTGGTGATGGTAAAGGCAGTGGTTTTTCTGCGGTTGCCGATGCTCTGCAGAACAGAGCTGCCCAGGTGCTGGTTTTTGGCAAAGACGCATTGACGTTGCGCGATGCCCTTTCGCCGGTGGTTCCGGTGAAGCAGGTTGCCGACCTCGAGTCTGCTGTTGCAGCAGCTTACGAGAAGGCGTTTGCAGGTACTACCGTATTGTTGGCTCCGGCGTGCGCTAGTTTAGACATGTTCTCGAATTACGCGGAGCGCGGCGAACGTTTTGCCAGCCTGGTCGCGGAAAAACGGATGACGGAGGTGCAGGAATGAGTCGCGCCTATAGCGCCTCCAGCGACACGCGTATGCCTGATGGCACATTGCTGTTTGTCTGCATAGTGCTGCTTTGTGGCGGCTTGGTCATGCTGACATCAGCATCCATATCTCTGGCTGAAAGTAGTACAGGCCAGCCGTTTTATTATTTGCAACGACAGATGCTTGCGGTGCTGGTGGGCTTGATGGGTGGCGCGGTGATGTTGCGTATTCCGAGCGAGTTCTGGGAAAGCGCGGGTCTGTCATTGGTGTTTATCGCCGGGTTGTTGCTAATTATCGTGCTGCTACCCGGGCTTGGTCGGACCGTAAATGGTGCAACCCGTTGGCTGAGTATTGGTGGCATCAATATGCAGGTATCCGAGCCTGCTCGTTTGCTGTTATTGATGTGGCTAGCCGGCTACGCAGTCCGGCAGCAGGCTGAGTTACTGACAACGTGGCAGGGCTTTTTCAAACCGATGGTGGTGATGGCTATTATTGGTTTATTGTTGCTTCAGCAACCGGATTTCGGCGCAACGACGGTGCTGTTGGCCGTAACCCTGGGCGTGTTATTCGTTGCTGGCGGCCGATTGAAATATTTCATCGTCTGTTGTATGGCAGTTGTTGCAGCGCTTGCGGCATTGGCGGCGTATTCCCCTTACCGGCTTAAGCGTGTCACCGGGTTTCTTGATCCATGGGCCGACCCGTTTGATAGCGGCTTTCAGTTGACCCAGTCACTCATCGCAATTGGCAGTGGCGATGTGTTTGGTTTGGGTTTGGGTAACAGCGTACAAAAGCTATTTTATCTGCCAGAAGCACACACCGACTTCATCTTTGCCGTGATCGCTGAAGAGTTTGGGCTGGTCGGTAGTTTGCTGGTGATTCTGTTGTTCGCCACCTTGGTGTGGCGGATTGTTGTTATTGCGCGTCAGTCGGCAGCATTAAACCGAATGTATCAAGCCTACCTGGCCTTTGGTATTGCCGTTTGGTTGGGTGTGCAGTCGTTGATCAACATCGGCGTGAACATGGGCGTCTTTCCGACTAAGGGGCTGACTTTACCTCTGGTTAGTTACGGCCGCAGTAGTTTGATTATTACCATGATTGCGCTTGGTTTGTTAATGCGTATTGATCTCGAGAATCAGCGGGCCATTAACGGCGGCAGCAAGCGCAAATTACGACGGGGTGCACGATGACTGTACCTGCTCCCGTATTAATTATGGCTGGCGGCACTGGCGGACATGTGTTCCCGGCGCTTGCTGTAGCGCGCGCGTTGCGCGAACGCAGTGAGTCGGTGATCTGGCTGGGCACCGAAAAAGGTTTGGAAGCACGGGTTGTGCCGGCCGATGGTTTTCCATTGGAGTTTGTGCGTGTTAGCGGTCTGCGCCGCAAGGGCTTTTTGAGTCTAGTGATCGCGCCATTTAAATTATTTTTAGCGGTATGGGCTGCGCTGAAACTTATCCGCCGACTCCGGCCTAAGGTTGTGCTGGGCATGGGCGGTTTTGCCTCCGGTCCCGGTGGCTTGGCGGCCTGGTTGTTACGGCGACCGCTGGTTATTCACGAACAGAATGCGGCGGCCGGTTTAACCAATCGTCTTTTGGCACGTGTGGCTTCCGAGGTTTTGCAGGCTTTTCCGAATGCATTTGCTGGCAAAGTGGCGGTGCGAACTATCGGCAATCCGGTGCGCAGTGATATTTTTAATCTCCCGGCGCCGGATGTCCGCATTAGTGCCGAGCCAGGCCCTCTGCACCTGTTGGTTCTGGGCGGCAGTCAGGGGGCATTGGTATTGAATGAGACCGTGCCTCAGGCCGTGAGTTTGCTGCAGAGCGCGGGCATGAACGTTGACGTTTGGCACCAGTCTGGCGTAAGTACTTTAGATGCAGCTAAGCACGCTTATCAGAATGCGGGTGTGACCGCCCGTATCGAGCCTTTTATCGAAGCGATGAATAGCGCCTACGGTTGGGCGGACCTCGTGGTCTGTCGTGCAGGCGCATTAACTATTGCCGCTGTCTCTTATAC
>CAJXQV010000118.1 GCA_913058165.1 uncultured Chromatiales bacterium
ATCTTCAGGGTTCTTTTAACCAGCATAGTTGCCCAGAAACAAACCACGCCTGCGCTCAGGCCAATCACTAATGCGCCCGCCGGGCCAACGTAGCCTGAAGCTGGCGTGATGGTGCCCAGACCAGCAACCATTCCGGTCACAATGCCCAGAACGCTGGGCTTGCCGAAGCGCAGCCATTCCATGCTCATCCAGGCAATACAACCGGCGGCGGCACCAAGGTGAGTGACCAACATCGCCATGCCTGCGGCACCATCAGCAGCCAGCGCACTGCCCGCGTTAAACCCAAACCAGCCGACCCAAAGCATGCCGGCACCGGTTACCGTCATCGGCAGGTTATGCGGGGGCATAGGCGTGGCAGGAAAACCGCGACGCTTACCCAATACCATCGCAGCAACCAGTGCGCCGATGCCTGCATTGATGTGCACAACGGCACCGCCAGCAAAATCTCTGAAGCCCATTTGGGCTAACCAACCCCCGCCCCAAACCCAATAGGTGACAGGCACATAAACCAACATTAGCCACAACACGATAAACACCAGCATGGCAGAGAATCGCATACGCTCTGCAAAGCCACCCACGATCAACGCCGGCGTAATAATTGCAAAGGTCATCTGGAACATCACAAACACGCTTTCAGGCATGCTCCCGCGAACAGAGTCTATGGTCATACCGCTGAGCATGACGCGCGAAAACCCACCAATAAATGGTCCGCTGCCCTCGGTAAAGGCAAGGCTATAACCTGCAACGACCCACACAATCGACACCACCGCTGCAATAGAAAAACACTGCATCAACACCGACAAGACGTTTTTAGCGCGCACCAAGCCTGCATAAAACAATGCTAGGCCCGGCAATGTCATGAATAACACCAACGCTGTGGCCGTTAGCATCCAGGCTGTGTCGCCACTGGATACCTCATCAGCAACGGCAATTCCGGGAAGGCACAGCAGAGACAATACAAACACTTGTCGCAAACAGCTCCAGTTCATCGCATCACGATTAAAGTGCATTGTCGCCGAACTCACCGGTGCGGATACGAAGAGCCTGCTCAATTGACGTCACAAAAATCTTACCGTCACCGACCTTGCCGGTACGCGCGGCATTGGTAATGGCTTCTATAGCCTGCTCGACCATGTCATCAGCCACGGCTATTTCAATTTTCGACTTGGGCAAGAAGTCGACCACATACTCTGCGCCCCGATATAACTCGGTATGGCCGCGCTGGCGGCCAAAACCCTTCACTTCGGTAACCGTCATGCCACTGACACCCACCTCGGATAGTGCATTGCGCACATCATCCAAACGGAATGGTTTAATTATTGCTGTCACGAGTTTCATGCATACCCCCTCTTTGGCACAGTATGGTAAATCCGACTGCCCAAGGTCCGCGAATCCTAAATACAGTTGTAACCGCACCATGCGGTGACAATTCGCATATCATTTTAGCGCAAGCCTGTGATCAACAAGAGGTTTACGAGAAAATGGGGGCAGCTACAGGTAAACTAACGCACCTGAATAAACTCTCACCGCAGCAAAGCTACTGCGGCAATAACATAGTAAGCGTTTGTTATGGCTAGAAAATCTATAGATCTCCTCTACTCCACTCCCAGCGAATGGACCGAAACCGCACTGTCCGACTTCGATCATTTTCTCGTCGACCACGCCAACTGCGAGCGCAAAGCGAGCGCACTGGCTATGAGTTTTGTGGTGCGATATCCCGATAAAATGAAGATTATTCCTGATCTCATCAATCTGGCAAAAGAAGAGCTCGAGCACTTTGCTGAGACCTATCAGTTAATGCGTACACGTGGTTTGGAGCTCGCCAAAGATGAGCAGGACCCGTATGTGAACGAACTTCTGAAACACGCAAGAACGGGGCCTCACCAGAGATTCATTGACCGGATGCTTATCTCATCTATCGTAGAGTCGCGCGGAGCCGAGCGCTTCGGGCTGGTTGCTGCTGCACATCCCGAGGCGGAAATACGCAGCTTTTATGATCGACTCTACAAAGCGGAACTTAAGCACGCGCATGTGTTTGTCAAAATGCTACTGGAGTATGTTGACGAAGATACCGTCTATAGCCGACTGCATGAACTCAATGAAGCAGAGGCCGAAATCGTAGAGCGCTTACCCTGGCGCGCCGCGTTGCACTAGCGGATGTCCTGCGCTAAGAATTCCGGCTTAGTCGGGTTTTTTGAGGTCAAAAGCACGCATGCGATCGGTTAGCGTGCTCGGGCGCAACCCGAGCAATGCTGCCGCACCGTCAGCTCCCGCTATTTTCCAACCCGCAAACTCTAGTGCCCGCTGCAAGTTCTGTTTCTGCTGCTGCTTCATCTCTGCTTCAGTAACAAACTGACGCTGTGGGTCACCACTCGAGCTATCGAGCGAGATGACTACCTCCTCGATATTACTTTGAAATGCTAAATCGAGGCGCAGATGTTTATCCGGCGACAGAATCACTGCTCTCTCAATGACGTTCTTAAGTTCACGAACATTCCCCGGCCAACTGTAACGAAGTAATGCATCAGCCTGCGCCTGAGTAAGTTGAGGTACTTCACGACCAAACTCCCGACAGGTTGATTTAAGAAAGTGCACGGCAAGCTGGATGACATCATCGCCACGTTTACGTAATGGGGGCACATTGATCGGAAACACCCCCAATCGATAATAGAGATCTTCTCGAAAACGACCGGCTTCCACCTCTTTGCTCAGGTCTTTGTTCGTTGCAGCGACAACTCGAACATCAACATGGCGGGTCACTGCCTCGCCCACGCGTTCAAATTCCTTTTCCTGCAGCACTCTTAACAACTTGCCTTGTAACGGCAAGGGTATTTCTCCCACCTCATCGAGAAACAGAGTGCCTCCATCAGCCAGCTGAAACCTGCCCACACGATCACGATACGCTCCGGTAAAGGCGCCCTTTATATGGCCAAAAAACTCAGACTCGAATAATTCAGCAGGAATCGATGCGCAGTTAACCTTTACCATTGGGGCATCGGCACGGCTGCTGCGTGAGTGGATGGCATGTGCCACAAGCTCTTTACCACTGCCGGTCTCGCCAATAATCAACGCACTTGCAGGCGTACCCGCAACGGCTTCAATACCTGCCAACATAGACCCGAGGGCGGGACTCTGACCGATAATCCGCCCAAGGTTCATCGATACCTTCACTTCTTCACGCAGATAATCACGCTCATTCTGAAGCTCATCTTTTAAGCGGGCGATCTCGCCATAGGCCTCACGCAGTTTTGCCTCATGACGATTGCGTTGGGTAACGTCTTTGCTCGCAACAAGCACACTCAAAATATTGCCCTGTACGTCACGCTCAGTCGTCGCCGACATCAGCACATCGAGCACGTCGCCTGAATGCGTCACCATTTGACGCGGCACATTCTTGGTATCACCGGCATTTATGAGCTTGGTCAGACCATCACCGATAACGGTCTCCTGGGACGCGCGAGACATAAAGTCGAGAATTGAACGACCCACAACCAACTCACGTTCATAACCGAACTTCTCGAGCCACCAATCGCTAACATTTTTGATGCAACCCTCCGCATCAATCGTATGCAACATGGCTGGAGTCGATTGATACAGGTCGCGGTAACGGCGTTCTGCACGACTGCGATTTGCCATTTCCACAAACACGAAAACTGAATATTTATAACGATTGTTACGGTCAAAGTGCGCGGTAGCTCGGGCCAGTAACTCAATGAGCGAACCGTCCTTGCGCTGAAACTCCACCACAGCGAGGTCCAACTGACCTGTGCGACGGAATACCGGCAAGTGCTCCTTGCGAATAGTTTCTGCATTCTCCGGCGTGGCGATGTCTTCTGGCGACTTGCCCAGCATTTCGTCCCGGGTATACCCAAGACGATTAACCCACTCGTTACTAACATCAAGAAAATGCCCGTCGGAATCTAACAGCGCTGCAACTACCGGCAGGGAGTGGAACAAAGAAATTTCGGTTTCGACAGTATTCATCTGACTATGATACACGGAATTTCGTGACTTAGGGTAACGGAATTCCGATAGTCACGGTTTTCCGCTACTGAAGGGGATGCCTAAGCTATTGTTTTTATTGATATCGAAAAGTTGGCACGGTTCCTGCAATAGCTTAGACAGCAGCAGAACACTGCTGCAAAGACAAAAAGATAAAAGAGGACATAGACATGAACACTCAGGCAAACAGATTCGGCATCAATACCCTCGCTTTCGCAATGATTGTATTTGCGAGCCTGGCCGCCGCTGCCTGCGAGTCAAACAGCCGCCCGGTTCAATATACAACCATTGTTGCCCCTGCAGTTGATGGCTCCGCAGCCGAACAAAGCAACACAGCGCAAAAGCTGACGCACGCGTTTCGTGCACAGGCCGATGCAGCGGCACTGGCGACTCACAATGAAGTCAGCTTTGATTTGGCGATGCGCATTCATAGCAATGACAGAAAGATGGCGACGCAAAAAACAATTGCAGCAACCACAGACGAGTCATCATATAAGTCAAAAGGACTGCTTTAGTCGATAAGTAACTTTTCATCGATCAGTTCGTAACAAACCCCGTCACGAATAAGTTATCAGAATTTATTCGTTTGACGAGTCTCACTCGCACCGCATCAGTTAAGCCCCCACGAACGGGCGCGATCGAGACAGGTGGCCCCTGAGCCACACCCTTGCGACTCGCTCCCACGAGAACGCAGCAGGCCGGTCCGCAAACGCGGACCGGCCTTTTTTATTAGCGGACCACAGAATACGCCACACAAAAATGCTGCTGGTCGGCGCTTCCGGGAGGCTAGTCTTTAATGCTAACCAGGTGCTCATGGAAAAAATCGGTGGTCTTTTGCCAGGCATCTTGGGCAGCGTCAGCACTGTCTCTTATACACATCTCCGAGCCC
>CAJXQV010000119.1 GCA_913058165.1 uncultured Chromatiales bacterium
GATCTACACAGAGTAGATCGTCGGCAGCGTCAGATGTGTATAAGAGACAGCGGCTCCTGAGTGCGAGAATAGATTTCCAGGCTTGAATGGCTAGGACCGTAATCTTCGGTCGGAGCCTCAAGAAAGTCAGGGCAATGCTCCTTCGCATAGGCCAAAGCCTGCGAAGAGATGATGTCGGTTGAAGGACCACCGGTCATAGAGCCGTTATACACAACATGGCCGGCCTGCTGACCCATTAACATCCACGGCAACCATGGGGTAATGCGCGCCCAAGTACCTGAGTAAGGAATAGATGTCAGCGCAGGGTTTTCGAGATCGCTCCGCTGCACGTTGTAGCGCATCATCTCGGTAACCTGAACCATCGGGCCTGAGGACTCACGAACAAACTTCTTCGGATCCAATGAGTTCGGATACAACAGATGCATGTCGGTAGACAGGCTGATCATATTGTCGCCAAACTCATGCCAAGGGAAGATCAATGGGATTTTGCGGGGCTTGGCTTTTTCAGGATCTGCACTCTTAAAATCTTCCGGTTTAAGAATGAGGTTGTCACTGATGGTGTAGTTGAACGGGTCATTCTTTACCTGAACAACATCAACAACTTCACCCGTCCACGGGTTAGTCCATTTCTCAATGATCTCGTTAGTACGGGTATTGGTGTAAAAAATAACTTCTTTGTTCAGGCGACGAATAGTGCCGTCTTCCTGAGGCACTAAACGAGTGGCGAGAAACACGTCGAAGCCACACAGTTCTTTAACAGCTTCGCCAGGCCTAACGCCCAGAATCACGCCGCGAACAGTTGAGAATTTTTGGTTCTCAGGGTTCAGGTCACCCTGAATACGAGACCAGGCATCACGGTTCCAGATCGGACTTTTGAAGTCGATCTTAGTTTCAAATTTAAATGACATACTTTTACCTATACGAAATGAACGAGGCTTAGATCAGCCTCAAAAATTTAAACCAGTAAAACTGGTTGGTATTACCCAAAAAAACCAGCCAGAAAGTTCAGTGGAAAACCCAAACGTGAGCTACATCAGGTTATAGAGAGCCACCTAAGGCGTCGCCATCTGGGTTATTTGTTGATCTGATATTAACCGAAACAGTCAGGCTATACAGCGCAAAGCTCTAAGACCCAACTGGAGCATTCATCTGGTGGTGGCGCCATCCACAGACTGAGATTCATTAAAATACGCCACCAGCCCTCCATTTAGGCAGAACCTTCAGCACTTCCAAAGCCTTGCTGCGGCTCCTTATTCAGCTTATCCCACTCTTTAGCGGAGGGCATCACAACCGTTTCGCGATTACCGCGCGGCAGGTCAACGCCACGTATGGACTGACTAAATACGAGCAAATGCCTGCTCAAGATCAGCGATCAGATCATTAGAGTTCTCAATGCCGGGCGACAAACGAATCATGCTATCGGGAATGCCCAGAAACTTGCGTTCTTCCGGCAGCATGCTGTTATGGCTCATGGTAGGCGGATGCCCAATCATGCTTTCTACCCCACCCAGCCCCTCAGCAATGGAAAAAATTTCGAGCGAGTTAAAGAGTATCGCCACATCGTCCTTATTTCCGTCGATCAAGAAAGTAACCACAGCACCAAAGTGGTTCATCTGCCGCTTTGCCAGCTCATGTTGCGGGTGACTCTCCAACCCCGGATAACGCACTTCCTGAACCCGCGGGTGCTTCTCCAACCAACGGGCAATGGCAAAACAGTTACTCTGATGCTGATTCAGGCGCAAGGCCAGCGTTTTAATACCACGCAACAGAAGGTACGACTCGAACGGACTCAGAACGCCACCGGTAGCATTGCTCACCAACTGCAACTCAGCAGCAAGCTTTTCTTCTTTAACCACCAATATGCCGCCTAATGTATCGGAATGCCCGCCCATCCATTTGGTGCAGGAATGCATCACGATATCGGCACCCAGCAATAATGGCTGCTGGCCGAGTGGCGTAGCAAAGGTGTTATCAACGACCACTAATACGCCCAGCTTATGGCCAATCGCCGCCAGCGCTTCAATATCAACAACCTGTAACGTCGGGTTAACCGGAGACTCCAGCCACAATAACTTAGTGTCCGGCTTTATTGCCGCCTCTACCGCGGCCAGGTCAGAGCAATCCACAAAATCGGTTTCTAAACCCTGCGAATGGCGTCGCACCCGGTTAAAAAGACGAAAGCTACCCCCGTACATGCCGCGCGATGCCACCACATGACTGCCGGCCGGGAGCAATTCTAGTACCGCCGAAGATGCAGCCATTCCGGAAGCAAAGGCAAAGGCGTTTGTGCCACCCTCAAGCTCAGCCACGCATCGCTCAAGCGCTGCACGAGTCGGGTTCGCATTACGGGAATACGCATAATCTCCCCAGACACCAAACGCTTCTTGCTTATAGGTAGAGCTCGGGTAAATCGCCGGCATAACGGCCCCGGTTAAGGGGTCAATGGTGTCACCCGCATGAATACACTGGGTTTCCGGATGTTTAGCGGACTTGCTCATGACTGAATTCCAATAATTATGCTGCAAGGCTTACTATAGAGCCTGCGCTCCAAACACTAAAGACCTATTCCCATCTCACAAGCCCGCATCTCATGCAGATTGCACCACTTATTAAACTGGCAAGCCAGCGCTTAACCGACAGCAGCGATAGCCCGCGACTGGATGCTGAGTTATTGCTGGGCATGGTACTGCGCAAATCACGCGCGCAGATCTACAGCTGCAGCGACGACGAAATCAGTGCGGCAGATCAGGCTCTGTTTGCCGAACTGCTGGAGAAGCGGCGAAATCATGTGCCGATTGCTCACATCACCGGCAGACGAGAGTTCTGGACGCTAAACCTCAAAGTGACTCCCGATACGCTGGTTCCGCGACCAGAGACCGAGTTACTGGTGGAGCAAGCCCTCGCCCGAATTCCCAAAGAGTCCCCTTCTCGTGTGCTCGATCTCGGCACCGGCAGCGGCGCCGCAATTCTGGCTATTGGCAGTGAACGCCCGCACTGCCCTTTGTACGCCACCGATATCAGCCGCGAAGCTCTCGAAGTTGCTGCTGAAAATGGTGCCTGCTCAAAGCAGCAGGTTAACTGGTATGAGGGCGACTGGTTTGCCGCGCTTCCGGGCGAAGCGCCAATGCCTAAATTTGACATCATCGTATCTAACCCGCCCTACATCGGCCTTGAAGAAAGCGGCCTTACCGACCCGGAGCTGCAGTTTGAACCCGATATTGCGCTGTACTCAGGAGATGATGGCCTTAATGCCATCCGCACCATTATCCATACCGCGCCACAGCACCTCAACGCTGAGGGCTGGCTGCTGCTGGAGCATGGGTTAATGCAAGGTGAAGCAATTCGCGCTTTGCTGGCTGATCACAATTTTGTCGAAATATCGACAATGTTCGACCTTGCCGGACTGCCCCGGGTTACCTCAGGGCGCATGGCAGCGACTGCGCACTAGTTGACGCAAATCCACCTCGGGCTGGAGTAAACTCTGCCCTTAGGAGAACACCCGAACCATGAGCCCTTCAGATGCCAATGCAGTGCGCTACGCCCGCCACTACAGCCTGCCGCCAATAGGCCCTAAAGGTCAGGAGCGCCTCGGCAAAAGCAGCGTACTTATTGTGGGTGCCGGAGGCCTCGGCGCTACCGCTAGCTTGTATCTCACTACAGCAGGTATCGGCAAAATCTATATTAACGATTTCGATAAAGTTGACGCCACTAACCTCCCGCGTCAGATACTGTTTCGTCCTAATGATGTCGGACGCCACAAAGCTGAAGCCGCTGCCCAGAGTCTCCGTGAATGGAATCCTGAGGCCGTCATCATTCCACTACCTGAACGCCTGAGCGAACACGCGCTGCAAGAAACTGTTCGCGATGTGGATGTTGTACTCGACTGCAGCGATAACTTTGCAACCCGATGGCTGCTGAACAAAACCTGTTTTTCAGAACACCGTGCACTAATCAGCGGTGCGGCCATTCGTCTCGAAGGACAATTGACCCTGTTCCGCCATGACCGGCAGACACCGGGCGAAGGATGCTACCGCTGTCTCTATTCAGAGCACGATGAAAACCTCGAAGACTGTGCGGGCCAGGGAATTCTGGCGCCGGTAGCCGGGACCATTGGGTGCATGATGGCCACAGAAGCCATCAAACTACTCAGCGGTATAGAAAGCGACCTGGCGGGTAAACTCTGGACCTATGACGCGGCATCCGCTGACACCCGCCTGATACGCATACCGAAGCAAACAGATTGCCCCGTATGCGGCAACAGGTAAGCGAACGAACCGGATAGAAATGCTTTCAAAGCTCAATTTTTATCGTCAGTTACGTCAAAACCAATGCCATCGGCATCGAACTAATCTTGGGCAACCGCAGTAACAAAAATAATGTGGAGGCCGGCGCTGTCAAAATAAAAGTAACGAGCATTGGTTTTTTAGCGGCCAGTGGATACCACAGCGCTCTGGACTTGGCACCTGCAGTCAGGCATAAATAGTCGACGCAAACGGACTAAACATCATGAACACAATCACCGCAGAAGTGCCATTTAGCAAAGATGAGTTGCGTTACAGACTCATTGAGCCCAACGTTATTAGCTCGGAAGAATGTGCAACACTCATTTCCTTGCTTGAGAAATATGGAAAAGTTGGTGATGGCTATAACGGCGATGCCCACCCGCATACACCCAATGAAACCTTTGGTGGCTACTCACTGAGCGGTCATGGCCCTCATCAGCATGAGCCGGAACACATACTCTGCCTTCAGGTAATGAACCGGATCCGTCTGCAAACAAAGAAGCACTTCAAGCTGCCCTTTCTTTGGCTGGACTATGGGCATCTGGTATTCCTGTCTCTTATACACATCTGACGCTGCCGACGATCTACTCTGTGTAG
>CAJXQV010000120.1 GCA_913058165.1 uncultured Chromatiales bacterium
CGAGATTGCCTCTTGTCTCGTGGGCTCGGAGATGTGTATAAGAGACAGATTTCAGTCAGAGTCTTTATCAGGAACGCAAAACCTGTATCAGACGCCGCAAACACCGCCATCGCAATGATTGACGCTAAGAAAATAGGCCATTGTTTTAAAGAAATTCGCAATAGCCGCCCGTAAATCTCGCCGGCGGTCATCGTGGGGTTTTCAGTTTGTACGTCCGTTTTACTCAATTCATCTCATCCGCCGCGCGCCATAACCCGGCACGCGTTCAATTAAAAGCTTACTCGTCTGCGTTAACAGTAGAAATACTAATCTCGCGATAACCCAACTTCCCGGCCACATCCATCGCCGTAATCACCGATTGATGACTGGCATTTGCATCAGCGCTTACGGTAATCGCTGCATCAGAAAAACCGACCGCTAACTTCGCAATAGCGGCTTCCAGAGTGGCTGCACGACTATCAATTAAGACCTGGCCATTCACCAAATAGGTGCCCTGCGCGGTTACCGAAACACTCATTTGCTCAACCGATAACTGCAGCGGCGAGGCATTGCCGGCTTCCGGCAAGCGAATACCAATTTTCGATTCACGCACAAAGCTGGTGGTGACCATAAAGAACACCAACAGCAACAACACCACATCGATTAATGACGTTAAATTAATTTCAGGATCATCCTGACGCGGGGCACTCAGATTCATTACTGATCTCCGTTAACCGCAGTCATCGTGTTTGACTCGAGCGTGTCGAGATACTGCTTACGCAGCAGTGACTCAACCAACGTTAAAGCTTCACGCTCCATCTGCACCACCAGAGCATCGATGCGACCGCGCAAATAGCGATAACCAATGAGCGATGGAATCGCCACACACAAACCGGCAGCGGTAGTAATAAGCGCTTCAGAAATACCACCTGCCAAAATACCCGGGTCACCCACACCATGAGTGGTAATGGCGGCAAACACATTAACCATTCCAATCACTGTACCCAGTAGGCCGAGTAGCGGTGAGATGGCGGCAATGGTGCCCAGAGAATTAAGATACCGATTGAGCTCATGCACCACGTGCCGGCCCGTATCTTCGATGCTTTCCTTCATCACCTCACGGTTGCGGTGACGGTTATTCAGGCCTGCAGCCAGAATCTGGCCCAGCGGTGAGCTGTCATTCAGCGTCTCAATCTGCTTACGACTTAGGCTGTCGTCTTTAACCAGTGCCCAGACTTCTTTAGACAGGTTTGGCGGTAATACACGCCTTTCCTGCAAGGTCCAGAGACGCTCGATAATAATCGCGAATGCGAGGATAGAACCTACGATGATGGGCAACATAACCCATCCGCCAGCTTGCACTATTTCCAGCATTATGGTGTTCGTTCCCTTGTGGTATTGCTAACTAATACGAGCAAGCCTCAACTATACCGTGCGAATTGCTGCTGTGCATAGTTTTGGCGGCCTTGCAGGGGCTCACAGGAACCTATTTTCAGCCTATTCCGGGCATCACAGCCCAGCGCACAACGTGACCACCGAATTGCCCACCCACGGCCAACGCAGCAGCGACCGCACTGGCCGCCAGGTGCGCTCGAGGCGCAAGCCCTGCTCATCCACCAAAAACCGCAAAGCGCCTGTATCGGCGGTGTTCAACACGCAGCTGCCGCTGGCGTTCCATCGGCGCACCACCGCCTCACGCGGAAACTGCCAGTGATTGCGCCAGGCGGTCGATGCCACCGCATAATCGGCCTGCAACATCGCAACAAAACCTGCAGTGGACGAGGTCAGACTGCCATGGTGTGGAATAACCACCAAATCCACAGCCCCGGGCACCTCAGCAGCCACTAAGACACCCTCAGCTGCGGTTTCAATATCGCCGGGCAATAGAATCCGCTGGCCCGCGTATTCAATCAGCAGAACACAGGAACCGTTGTTATCAGACCATCGATGCTGCGCCGAGGGATGGACTGCCGTAAAAAGCACACCGTCACCGATAGCTTCAGGCCAGGTCCACAGCCATTGGTCACCGGCAACGCATTGCATTGGCCCTACTCCGGGAAACGCCTGTTGCACACTGGCAAGCCCTCCGGCGTGATCTGAATCGCTGTGCGACACAATAAGTTGGTCCGGGCGCCCGCTGCCGAATTTGCGAATCGCGGGCAAGACCACCGAGGCTCCAGCATCACCACCGCGCCATGACGGCCCTGTGTCATAGAGCAAGCTCTTCTCTCCAGCGCGCACCAGCACCGCCAAACCGTGACCGACGTCCAGCATATCCAGTTGCAGTGCCGGACTCCCCACAGGCTTCACACCAAACACCGCAGGCAGTAACAGTAGCCACGCCAGATGGCGCCCGGGCGCGGCGTGTGGTGCGAGCAATAACAGCACTGCAAGCAATGCACTAAGCAACACCAGAGCATCGGCAGCAAACAGACTCAGTGTTGCCACAGGGAATGCTGCCAGCCACTCGAGCGCCACAAAGCACTGCTGCAACAACACACTTAGGAGCCCAAACAACAGATCCGCCAATGCAGGAAAAATCACCACACAAATAATGGCGAGCAACAACAGCGGCACAATAAAAATACTGAACAACGGAATGGCTATCAGATTCACCAACGGTGCCAGCAATGACACCTCACCAAAGAACCACGCACCGGGAACAGCCAGCGCCAACACCAACACGCATTGCAGCACTGCAAGCTGCAGAAAACGAAGCCGTATGCGTTGCCAATTGAGCCTAGAAGATCCATCGCCCACAGTAATTAGACGGCCGGATGGACCGTTCGCAGCGGCAAACAAACGCGACGCATGAATCAGCACCGCAACCGCAGTAAACGACAACCAAAAGCCCGCCTGAAATGCGGCGAGAGGCTGAAGAATCAGCGTAGCGAGTGCCGCACTGCCCAGCAGATCAAAGCCGGTGTATTCACGCCGTGAGAGCATCAGCGCGGTGAACAACAGCAACATCAGTAATGCGCGGTTAGCCGGCAGTCCGAAGCCCGATAACACCGTGTAACCTATGCCAAGCAAAGCACCCATCAACCATGGCAACAAGGCGGTGCAGCCAAACCACAGGAAGACGCGACCCAACAATACGCCAAGCCCTGCCGCCAGGCTGATGTGCAAACCGGAAATGGCGAGCAGATGCGATGTACCGGTGCGTCTGAACACCTGCCAATGGTGCTGAGTGAGTTGGTGCCGTGCACCCACACTAAGTGCCAGCAACAATGGCAACGCATCCGTGCCGGGTTTAACCCGAACTGCAATTTGTTCGGCAAGGGTCGAGCGCAGTTTTAGTACAGCGTCTTCGAAGCTATCGATTAGTGAATCTGCAGGCACTTTCTGTGCCTGCAGATTATTGAGCGGGGTATTAAACACTGAGTCACGCACATAACCGACTGCAAATATATTGCTCAGGTACATGGCTCGTGGATAATCAAAACCGCCAGGGTTCGCTAAACCGCGCGGTTCACGCAAGCGCAATTGCAATTGCCAGCGACTGCCGACTTGAATGTCGTCGGGCGGCGAGTACCAATTCAGCCGCACAGTGCCGCGCAAATTTTGCGGGTCATCCAGCCGGAAATCAAAGCGTGTTGAACCATTGCGAACCCTAGGGAACGACACCACCCTGCCACTCACGCGCACATCACTTCGAGCCTGGATGCCTTGGTGCTCCGTCAGCGATGGCGGCAACTGCGGATACCCACTGTTGTGATGCCACACCCACAGCATGAGCAGCGGCACGATGCCATAACGAACAAATCGCCAATCTGTGAACCAGCAGCACAGACAAACCGTGCCAGCAACAGCCGCAGCGTATAAACTAGCTGCAGGCGTGGTTAATGGAAAATAAGGCGGTAAGCCGCAGGCCAGCACCGATGCCGCCAAGGATAAAAGAGCTAAAATGGCAGGTCCGGGCACTGGGTTTCCGGCAGTCGTTCGCATAATGCAGGTCTCCAGTCGGCAGTAACGTCCGACCAGCAACATTCGGTGCAAGGCCGCGGTCAAACTCGGGCCGCGCAACCGGAGCACAGATAACAGGCTTTCTAGCCCGACAGGTCATAGTAGGTAATGCCAAGAAAATACTTCACAGCAGTTTCCCGCCGGTATCGGCAGAAAGAGCACCCGTGGTACATGGCGCCGCTGACGTACCTGATGAATCATCCTGTGTATTTCTCGGTGAATCGAAAGACAGTCACCCGCGCGATCTGGATAGGTATCTTCGTGGCGTTTTTGCCAATTCCCATGCAAATGGCGGTTGCTGCGATACTGGCCATCATGGCCAGAGTGAATATTCCAGTCGCGGTGCTCGGTGTCTGGATCACTAACCCGCTAACCATGGTGCCGCTGTTTTATCTCGCCTACCGACTTGGTGCGGCGATGCTCAGCATGCCAATTGAGCTTTGGCCCTCAGAACACAGTTTGCTTGAGATGTCGCAAGGTATGGGTGGTATTTGGAAGGCCACGTTGTATGGCGGAGTGGTGCTCGGACTGTCTGTGGCAACGGTCGCTTACATTAGTGTAAGTATCATCTGGCAAGTTTCAACAGCGATCCGTTATCGCGAACGCAAGCAGCGACGTGAACAGCGCGACCGCAAAGCGCAATCCGCCGAAACTGATGACCCGGAAAGCACTGCGAAACAGAACCCCGGCGCAAACCCGGATTAATCTCATCAGCTAAGCTATCGAGGCAATCTGATCGGTTTATCTATCGAGTCAGTCTCCAGCTGGATACGGTTTTAACTGACCCTGATCAAGCTCAACAATTCGATCCATCCGCGCCGCTAAATCCAGATCGTGGGTGACTACGATTAAGCTAGCACCCGCCTCCCGATTCCTGTCTCTTATACACATCTGACGCTGC
>CAJXQV010000121.1 GCA_913058165.1 uncultured Chromatiales bacterium
ACGAGATTGCCTCTTGTCTCGTGGGCTCGGAGATGTGTATAAGAGACAGCAGCCATATCAGCCACAAAACGCATTGAATCAATAACCACGGTATCGTAGGCTTTCGATAGCTTGTATTTGCCACGATTCATGGTTTCACCCGACCCCTCTTTGGGAAAAGTACCGCCACCGATAACAGCTGCAGCAATCTTGCCCGGAACAACCGGACTGTCAAAAGTAACCGTATGCAGATCGCCCCAGGTTAATTTGCTGGGTTCCTTGCCTGTTCGCGCCTTCAAATCAGCCAACGCCTCCTTAGCGGCAAGGTAGATCAGGTCATCGCGACTTTCTACCACAAAGGTATTGTGGTCGTCGAACCATAACGACTCATTATCTGCCAGCATTAACAACATTCGTTCCTGCCAGTAGTACTGTGAATCGAGCATCGCTCTGGCCAGATCATCGCCTAGGTCATCCTGAAAAACCCGAGTGACAAAGCTACGGTAAATAGCCTGAAACAACAACGGCGCAATCTCATCTGCATCATCGTTGTAATCCCATTGACGAAGATGAGAGACAACCCAACCGGTATCACGATGCACTGCCAACGCACGAATCAGGTATGGCGTAACCTTTTCTGCCATGACATTTTTTACATCACGCATATAGCCCCACTGCTCTTCGGCAGTTGTCTTGCCTTCGACATCGAGCAATTCACGCATTCGCTGGTAACGCCAGGAATGCGCGAAGTAAGTGGAATACGAATAAGGATAGTCATCCGGCAATGTGCGGTGATTGGCATTACCCAACCAACCCCGGTCCGGATTCACCGACTTCGGCATATCATCTGCTGGAATCACCCCATTCCAGTTGTCCTTGCCATCAGTAACAACGAACGGTCGGGAACCATCACCCTTAATACGGTTCGGTACGCGCCCTGCAGTGAAGTGCGCAATATCCCCCGTGGCGGTTACTACTGTGTAGTTGTAGGGCGCATCAACCTGGGCTACAGCCTGTTCTACCTCAGCAATATTCTTTGCCAACATCAGCGATGCCAAACCATAGCTGCCGGACAAATGCTCAGGCGCGGCCCAGCGCATTGTGATGACACGCGACTCATCGGGAATTAAGCCATGATCAGAAATAACCGGGCCACGTTGGGTATACCTGATCTGTACCGGATGCACGTAGAAGCTGCCACTCTTCCTGTGCCGCACCAGGAATGTCTCGTCAACAACATCGAAGGGTATCGACTTGCCCCCTTCGAGATAGTTATCCGGGTTAAGCGGGTCCACTGTTTCAATATAGAGATCTATAACATCGCCATAGGAATTGGTGACACCATAGGCAATGTTCTCAGACCGAGCCACGGCAAACCCGGGTGCACCCGGCCCCGCTGCACCCACAATTCTGAGTTCAGGTGTAATAATTCCCATGGGGTACCAGATACCCGGCAAGGTGCGGCTATCAATATGCGGATTGTTAACAAGCATTGCGCCACCGGACGCATTTCGAGCTCCTGATATAGCCCAATGATTACTGCCGAGCTCTATCTCCCCCTTGGTTGAAGACGTTATAAAATTGCTCAGGTCAAGACCAAGGCGCTCAATCGCAACAGCCGGTGCAGGTTCTTTATAGCCGCCATCATCCGGATTAATACTCACGATACTAATTTCGTCAGCCAGTGCCGGCCCGATTTTATCGATGATTGCCTGAGCAATAAGCTCGGTATCCATATTCGAACTGCTGCTCCAGTTTGTGAATGCACCGATAACCATCAGATCTTCTACGGTCCATGCCACCGGCTGAATACCCAACACTCTGAGGCCTAGCTGAAATTCGGAATCGTTATTGTCGATATAGCCGTTAATGCCCGCAGCATATAGCTCCATTACCTGACGCGCCTCAGGGGACAGCAAGCCAGCATGTCGCCGACCCATTTCTGGCACACCAACAACACGCATTTGAATATCTGACTGCAGACCCGGCCGGCCCAATAGCTCAGCCAAACGGCCCTGCGAAAGGTGGCGAACAACTTCCATCTGAAACAAGCGATCCTGAGCAATCAGAAAGCCCTGAGTACGATAAGCATCTTCTAACGAATTGGCGTAAACGTAAGGTATGCCAAGACCATCACGAACCACCCGCACCGGTTCAAGCAGCCCCGGAAGCTTCAAATCACCATCGGTTTGGTGCTTATTTACCTGTGCAAGCCATCCACCGGTCGCAAACAATACAATGGTTATGCTGCAGATAAACAACAACAAAATTTTTCTGGTCATAACAGGTCCGTTGATCTTAGGGCTACCAAAGCTTGCAGCGTGAACCGAGTGTAAGCCCTAACTCAGCAGGAAACCATTGCCGCACAGCTTATAGACCGTCGAAAACACTGCCGGAGAAAGTCTTAGGCCAAGAGACGCGCCAAAGCCGCAAAACAACCCCGTGAAGTACGGCCAAGTAAGCCCAGTTCGCTGAATTTCGCCGGTATTAGGCTCGGAAAACCATAAAGTGCGGTGCGATTCACGGGAAATTGACTATAATTGGCTACCGGTACCCAATAATAAGAAGGCCAGCCGTTGAATCAGTCGCCAAAACTCCGCCGCTCGGTGCTATACATGCCGGGTTCCAACGCCCGCGCACTCGAAAAGGCACGGTCGCTGGATGCCGATGTACTCATCCTTGATCTTGAGGATGCGGTAGCACCTGAGTCAAAAGGCATTGCAAGACAACAAGTGAGCGAAGCCGTTGGCGCAGAAGCATTCGGTCACCGAGAGGTTGTCATCCGGATTAACGCGCTGGATACCCAATGGGGGCTTGCCGATCTGGAGGCCGCCGCCGCCGCGCGCCCAAATGCAGTGCTGTTACCCAAAGTCGAAACCCGGCATCAGCTTATCGATGCCCGCGATCGCCTAATTGCCGCGGGGGGCAACAGTCAGCAGAAATTCTGGATGATGGCCGAAACACCGCGGGGAATTTTAGATCTGGACGATATCTGTGCGGCCCCTGGATTAGATGTCGTGGTTATGGGCACCTCCGATCTGGGCAAAGAACTGCGCGTTAGCACCGCCCAGCCAAGAACTGGGTTGCTGGGAACATTGAGCCACAGCATTCTGGTCGCCCGAGCGCACGGTCTTGATATACTGGATGGCGTATACCCAGGGATTGATGCTGATGCTGATTTCAGGGGCTCATGTGAACAGGGAGCAGTTCTCGGCTTTGATGGCAAAACCCTGATTCATCCGCTTCAAATTGCAATTGCCAACGAGATATTCGGGGTTTCCGAAGCACAAGCCATGCACGCTGAAGCCATGCTGACAGCTTGGCAGAAGGCGCGCGATGCCGGTGAAGGTATCGCCGTGCATAAAGGCAAACTTATTGAACAGCTTCATATCGATGAAGCGAAACGAATTCTGGCGCTGTATTACGCAGCGTCCAAATAGTTTAGGAGTCAACACAGTGATCGACAGCAAGAAGCCATCCGTTGCGGATTGGCAGGAACTCGCCACCAAAGAATTGCGTGGCAAACCTTTAGAAGACTTAACCTGGAATACTGCCGAAGGCATTCCAGTTAAGCCGCTCTATACTGCTGCCGATACTGAAGGTCTCGCTCACGTTAATAGTCTGCCAGGTTTCACTCCGTTTGTACGCGGACCCAAAGCAACCATGTACGCAGGTCGCCCATGGACAGTACGTCAATACGCAGGCTTCTCAACCGCTGAAGAATCCAATGCGTTTTACCGAAAAAACCTGGCGGCCGGCCAAACCGGCTTGTCAGTTGCTTTCGATCTGGCAACACATCGCGGCTACGATTCCGATCACGAACGCGTTGTCGGTGACGTTGGTAAGGCCGGCGTTGCTATTGATACCGTCGAAGATATGAAGATTCTGTTCGACTCGATTCCGCTCGACAAAATGACTGTTTCAATGACTATGAATGGTGCAGTACTGCCGGTAATGGCTATGTACATTGTTGCTGCTGAAGAACAGGGCGTCACACCCGGGCAACTCGCTGGCACACTGCAGAACGATATCCTTAAAGAGTTCATGGTACGTAACACCTACATCTACCCGCCCGCTCCATCAATGCGCATTGTGGCCGATATCATTGCCTACACCGCCGGCAACATGCCCCGCTATAACTCCATTTCAATCTCGGGTTATCACATGCAGGAAGCCGGAGCGACGTGCGTGCAGGAGTTAGCCTTCACTCTGGCCGATGGTGTTGAGTATGTTCAGGCCGCCATTGATAGCGGCCTTGAAGTGGATAAGTTTGCGCCGCGTTTGTCGTTCTTCTTCGCCATCGGCATGAACTTCTTTATGGAAATTGCCAAGCTGCGCGCTGCCCGCTTGCTGTGGGCTGAGTTGATGCAGGAACGCTTTGCGCCGAAAGATTCCAAGTCGCTAATGCTGCGAACCCATTGCCAAACCTCAGGCGTTAGCCTGACCAGTCTCGACCCTTACAACAACATCATGCGCACCACAGTTGAAGCGATGGCTGCCACACTTGGCGGAACCCAGTCATTGCACACCAACTCATTCGACGAGGCTCTGGGCCTGCCCACTGAATTCTCTTCACGCATTGCCCGCAATACTCAGTTGGTGCTGCAGGAAGAAACCGGCATAACTAATGTTGTCGATCCGCTTGCCGGTTCTTACTATGTTGAAAGCCTAACCGCCTCTTTAGTTGCCGAAGCGCGCAAAATTATCGGTGAAGTAGACGATCTCGGCGGCATGACCAAAGCCGTTGAATCCGGCATGCCAAAACTGCAGATCGAACAGGCTGCGGCGGTTCGTCAGGCAGGGAT
>CAJXQV010000122.1 GCA_913058165.1 uncultured Chromatiales bacterium
TCTTGTCTCGTGGGCTCGGAGATGTGTATAAGAGACAGCTATAGGACAAGAGGTAGCCGAAAGCGACTGTTTAAGCATAAAAAAAGGGACGCCCTAGGACGTCCCTGGATCTTACATTGGTGGAGGCGGCGGGGATCGAACCCGCGTCCGCAAGCACTCCGCTTCAAGCTCTACATGCTTATTCCGTCATTAATCTTACTGTAAGCTGCCCGACGGACGAGGAAAACCTACAGCCAGTTTAGTAAAGTTTTAGTGATCAGGCCCCAAACATGCCCTCACGCGATTCTGTATAGATAACACCGGGATCCGTTCGTACAGACACAAGTCGGGCCGATGGCACTACTTACTGGTTTTTAAGCAGCTAGTGCGTAGTTGTCGTCGTTGGCAACTATAGGTTTTACAGCTGTATTAACGAGGTGATCTGTCCCTCGGCATGCACTCAAAGTTTCATCACCCACGTCGAAGCCATGTCGCCCCCGTGTTCATAAAACTCTACGTGTAGGGCAAGTGTATGGGCAAACCGTTCAAACGCAATGTTGTGCGTCACATTGGGCGTTATTCTATACCAACAAAGAGTTTGTATTTTATCTGTAAGTCTTTGTATATAAAGAGTATTATTTGCTCTTCATGATGCGGGCTTTTTGTCGTTCCCAGTCGCGGTCTTTATCGGCTGCGCGCTTATCGTGTTGCTTTTTACCTTTGGCGAGACCGAGCTTTAGCTTGGCTCTGCCGCGGGTCCAGTGCAGATCCAGCGGCACTAAGGTGAAGCCTTTGCGCTCCACGCTACCGATTAATACATCGAGTTCGCGACGGCCTAGCAGCAGTTTGCGGGCGCGGCCGGGGTCGGGGCTGATGTGGGTTGAGGCGGTATTCAGCGGGCTGATTGTGGCACCCACCAGATAACCTTCGCCATTTTGAATAATCGCATAAGCCTCGTTCATGCTCACCCGTTTGGCCCGCAGACTCTTAACCTCCCAGCCTTCCAGGCTCAAGCCAGCCTCGAAATCCTGTTCGATAAAGTAGTCATGACGCGCCCGCTTGTTTTCGGCAATGAGGCGGTCGTCACCCGGTTTTTTCTTCGCTTTGGCCATGTTGCTCTGTGTAATAGTAGGTTTGTGGGGGCCGGTATCAGCGGTTCTGACCCCGATTGGTTTACAATCCTGCCAACATTTGCGGTGTATTGCACCAACGCAGTTCCGTTGCCCCGGAGTTTTTTCAGGGCAAAGCAGTAAACGCACACAAAAGGCAGCAACAGGAATGGCTCAAAACGGCGTCGCACAATCTGACCGCAGTTCGCTGCATGGGCAATGGTCTTCGCGTTTCGCGTTTGTTCTGGCGGTATCGGGTTCTGCCGTCGGTCTCGGTAACATCTGGAAGTTTCCGTACATCGCCGGGCAGAATGGCGGCGGTGCGTTTGTGCTGGTGTATTTGTTCTGCGTGTTCTGCGTGGGTCTGCCTATCATGATGTCAGAGGTGCTGCTGGGCCGGCGTGGCAGACGTAACCCTGTTTCTACTATGGCCTTGCTCGGCGAGGAAGAGTCGGGTACTGCTGCTTGGGGGCTGGTGGGTGCCAGTGGTGCGATTGCCGGTTTTCTTATTCTCTCGTTCTACAGTGTTATTGCCGGTTGGACGGTGGCGTACATATTTAAATCCATGTCGGGTGCTTTTGCAGATCCCACTGCTGCATCGGTAGGTGCAGTATTCGGGAGCATAGCGGGCAGTGTTGAAGAGTCGGGTTTTTGGCACACCTTGTTTCTAGGCGCTACGATTGTATTGGTGGCGCTGGGTGTGGAGCGGGGCATTGAGCGGGCAGTGAAGTTCATGATGCCGGCGTTGTTTATTATTATGCTGGTACTGCTGGGTTACTCGATGAACATGGGTGAGTTTGAGCGAGGCTTCAACTTCATGTTTGAACCTGATTTTTCGAAGCTGAGCTCGCAAATGATTCTGGCCGCCATGGGGCAGGCATTTTTTACGCTCAGTATTGGTATGGGCGCAGTCATGGCCTACGGTGCTTATTTGCCGCAGGACGCTTCTATTGTGCGCACCTCGTTTGCTGTGGTCTGTGTCGATACGGCCATTGCAGTGCTGGCCGGGCTGGTTATTTTTCCGATTGTATTTGCCAATGATCTGGACCCAACCAGTGGGCCAGGGCTTATTTTTCAAACACTGCCGTTGGCCTTCGGACAGATGCCGGGTGGCATGTATGTGGCTGCTTTATTTTTCTTATTGCTGGCGTTTGCCGCCCTCACTTCGGCCATTAGTCTTATGGAACCGGCCGTGGTTTGGCTTATGGAAGTCCGTGATTTCAGCCGTCCGGTAGCCGCATCGCTGGTGGGTCTGGTGATCTGGTCTTTGGGCTTTTTAACGGTGCTGTCGTTTAACACTCTTAGTGATTTCACCTTTTTAAAGGGCACCTTCTTCGACAACATCGATTTTCTCACCAGCAACATTATGCTGCCGCTGGGCGGTCTGGCCATTACCGTGTTCTGCGGTTGGGTGATGTGCACGCAGTCCAGCGTGAGCGAGCTCGACCCAGAAGCGGGTTCAAGTTACGAGATCTGGCGCCTGCTGTCTCGTTACGTGGCACCGGTAGCGCTAATTCTGGTGTTCCTCAATGCGATCGGAGTATTTGCTTAAGATGCGCCGGGTTGAACGCACAGCCATTGTTCCTTTCACGTCCGAGCAGATGTTTAATCTGGTGGTCGACATTGAGGCTTACCCAGAGTTTCTGCCCTGGTGTGAAGGTGCGGAGTTGCGCAGCAGCAGCGAGAATGAAATTGTTGGTGGCATGACGCTCGGCATTAAAGGTTTTAACGCCACCTTTGTTACCCGCAATGTATTGCAGCGACCTGCAGTGATGAACATGGTGCTAGAAGAGGGGCCCTTCAAGGTGCTTGAAGGTATCTGGCAGTTTGACGCCTTAGGCGACAGCGGCTGCAAGGTGTCGTTGAGTATCGACTTTGAATTTGAAAGTGCAATGCAGGATATGTTGCTGGGAGCATCCTTCGAACTCATCTGCAACAAATTGATCGATGCATTTTCAGATCGCGCCAGGAGTGTGTACAGCAATGTCTGAGCCCACCATCACTGTTGAAGTGGCTTATGCGTTGCCGCATCGTCAGCATGTTGAGGTTTTGCAATTGGCGCGCGGGGTTACGGCGCGTGAAGCGTTAACGTTTTCCGCGCTGCCTGCCGGGTTTCCTGAGATTGATGTGCAGGGTTGCCCGCTGGGTGTATTCGGTAAGCGGGTTAACGATGATCGCGTGTTGCAATCAGGTGACCGCTTAGAAATTTACCGGCCTTTGACGAATAATCCGCGCGAAACTCGGCGGCGGCTTGCAGCTGAGGGCAAGGTGATGAGTTCGATTGCGAAAGCTGCTGAAAAGCGCCGTTAACTGGGGTTGACCGGAACATCCAGTTCAATGTCGCTTACCCGGCCATCTTCAAACAGAATAATAGTCCAGCGCTGATCCGCTTCTTTGGCTCGACCGGGCAGGAAGTAGTACATGTAATCCCACCGGTCTTCGTGAAAACTTTCTTGGATCACCGGAGTGCCCAATAGGTAGCGCACCTGGCTTTGCGTCATGCCCATCTTCACCTGCTCGATGTCTGCAGCAGCGAGCTTATTGCCCTGTTGGATATCGACGTGATAGACGCAGCCGCTCAAGAGAATGCCGAGCAGGCAGAGGGCTATTGGGCGTTTCAGGTTTAGTGGTGTCATCAGCTTTGTGTTACGTTTTGCCGCATCGTTAGCGTAGAATGTGCGCATAATAAACCAAATTGAGCGATTGAATCAGGTTCTGTGCCTTTTCAGTCGGAACAGCAGCATCCGGGAGAGGATTTTGAGCAAGCAGGAGCTGAGAGATGCGGGTCTTAAAGTGACCTCGCCGCGAGTGAGTATTTTGCATCTGCTGGAGCAGCGCAAAAATGCCCACATGACCGCGGAAGACATCTACAAGACATTGCTTGCTGCCGGCGACGAGATAGGTCTGGCGACCGTTTACCGCGTGCTGTCCCAATTCGAAGAGGCCGGTTTGGTTACCCGCCACAATTTTGAAGAAGGTAAATCAGTGTTTGAACGCAATCGCGGCGGGCACCACGATCACATGGTGTGTTTAGACACAGGCAAGGTTATTGAGTTTGTGAACGAAGATATCGAGCGTCTGCAGCACGCTGTGGCAGAAGCACAGGGTTATGATCTCGATGGTCACAGCATGGTTTTGTTTGTGCGGCCTAAGCCCAAGTCCTGATTGAACGCCTCTGCGTGTTAGTCCCGCAGTGGCTCTCCCCGAAAAACTAGCCCTGTCCCTCGAAGCGACTTTTAAGCATCTCGGCGGCATGTGCGCGGGTTGCTGCAGTGATTTTTGCGCCACCAAGCATGCGCGCAATTTCTTCGATGCGTTCGTCAGGCGTCAGCGATTTGATTTGCGTGCGGGTGGTTTTGCCATCGCTTAACTTGCTCACTTTTAATTGCTGATCGCCCTGACTTGCGACCTGCGGTAAATGGGTTACGCAAATAACCTGGGCGCTGTCGGCCAGCCGCTGGAGTTGTTCACCGACAATCTCGGCAACTGCGCCACCAACGCCTGAATCCACTTCATCAAAAATGAGTGTGCCGGCGGTATCGGAGCTGCGCGCGGCCACTTGAATGGCCAGGCCCACGCGCGACAGTTCACCACCAGACGCCACTTTCGACAGGCTGCCGGGCTGCATACCCGGGTTTAATGCTGTCTCTTATACACATCTGACGCTGCCGACGATCTACTC
>CAJXQV010000123.1 GCA_913058165.1 uncultured Chromatiales bacterium
CTACACAGAGTAGATCGTCGGCAGCGTCAGATGTGTATAAGAGACAGGTGTATTTGTGGTGCAATTCGAGAAGCTCGCGCAACTCGGCAATATCATCTTCATCGTCAACCGTATCCAGCTCAACCATGCCCATGTTGCACTTCGCGGCGAAGTCACCTGCATGATCCCAGATATACGCCACACCACCGGACATACCAGCAGCGAAGTTAATACCGGTTGAGCCAAGCACAACCACCACGCCACCTGTCATGTATTCGCAACCGTGATCACCAACACCCTCAACGACGGTCTTCGCACCACTATTACGAACGCAGAACCGCTCAGCAGCTTTGCCCCGGAAGAAGGCACGACCACCGGTAGCGCCATACAAGGCCACATTACCAATCAGTACATTGTCTTCGGCGACAAATGAACTTTGTTTAGGCGGATAGATAACGACACGTCCGCCGGACAGTCCTTTACCGACATAATCGTTACTGTCACCTTCCAATTCCAGAGTAATACCGCGAGCAAGGAAAGCACCAAAGCTCTGGCCGGCAGAACCTGTGAAGCGAATATGAATTGTATCGACCGGCAAGCCTTTTTCGCCCCAACGACTCACCACCGTATTAGTCAGCATGGTGCCAACAGTGCGGTTAGTGTTCACGATAGGCACTTCAAAGTCGACTCTTGTACCGTTCTCAATGGCGTCTTTTGCCATAACAATCAAACGTTTATCGAGAGCCAGTTCAAGACCATGATCCTGCGAGATAGTCTGCCGGATTTGCGTATTCGGGTTCGGTTTTTGGGCGGGTGCAAGAATCGGCGCAAGATCCAGACCATCAGACTTCCAATGGTTGATTGCATCCCTGGCCTCCAACAGATCAACACGACCAATCAGGTCATTCATCCGACGGATACCGAGCCCGGCCATAATTTCACGGGCTTCTTCAGCAACCATGAACAGGTAGTTCACGACATGTTCAGGCTCTCCGGCAAACTTCTTACGCAGCACCTTATCCTGAGTCGCAATACCTACCGGACAGGTGTTCAAGTGACACTTACGCATCATGATGCAGCCGAGAGCAATCAACGGCGCTGTCGAGAAACCCATCTCTTCAGCTCCGAGGGCCGCAGCAATAACCACATCACGACCGGTCTTCAAGCCGCCGTCGGTTTGCAAGGTTACGCGACTGCGCAGATCGTTGAGAACCAGCGTCTGATGCGTTTCCGCCAGGCCCAACTCCCATGGCAAACCCGCATGCTTTACGGAGGTTAGCGGTGATGCGCCTGTACCACCGGTATCACCCGAAATCAGAATGTGATCTGAATGAGCCTTAGCTACACCAGCAGCAATGGTGCCCACACCAACCTCAGAGACCAGCTTCACACTGATGCGCGCTTTTGGATTTGCGTTCTTCAGATCGTAAATAAGCTGCGCAAGATCCTCAATAGAGTAGATGTCGTGATGCGGAGGAGGTGAGATTAAACCTACACCCGGGGTTGAGTAACGCAACCTGGCGATGTTGTCATCAACCTTACGGCCAGGCAGCTCGCCGCCTTCGCCGGGCTTCGCACCCTGCGCCATTTTAATTTGCAGTTCGTCGGCATTCGCCAGATACCAGGCGGTAACACCAAAGCGGCCGGAAGCAATCTGCTTAATTGCCGAACGCTTGGAATCGCCATTCGGCAACGGCGTAAATCGGGCAGGGTCTTCGCCGCCTTCCCCCGTGTTGGACTTACCACCAATACGGTTCATCGCAACTGCCAGTGTCTCGTGAGACTCCGGAGAAATTGAGCCAAAGCTCATTGCGCCGGTACAGAAACGTTTAACAATTTCACCGGCAGACTCAACTTCGTCCAACGGTACAGTCTTACCAGACTTAAAGCGCAGCAAACCACGCAACGTGCAGTTCTCGCGGGCTTCGTCGTTAAGCTTATTCGCAAACGCTTTGTACGCATCCTTGTTATTGGTCCGGGCTGCAGATTGCAAATTAGCAATATTATTTGGTGTCCAAGCATGACGTTCGCCAGCACTGCGCCAATGGAAATCACCGGGATTCGGCAACGCAGGCAGCCTGTCTTCTGTGCGCGCCGGATACGCTAAATTGTGGCGACGAATAGACTCTTCTTCGAGCACGTCAAAACTTACGCCCTGCAGACGGCTTGCGGTACCTGAGAAACAGCGATCAATCACTTCGGTTCGCAGGCCCAGCGCTTCAAAGATCTGAGCGCCTTTATAAGACTGCAAAGTGGAAATGCCCATACGTGCCATAACCTTCAACATACCTTTTGCAACGGCACGCCTATACCCCACAACAATTTCATCATCGTTCGGGTAAACGGTGGTATCGATCAGTCCATCGCGGCGAGCCTGCCACAATGCTTCAAAAGCGAGATACGGGTTGATGGCATCTGCACCGTAGCCAACGAGCAGGCAATGGTGATGAACTTCGCGTGCCTCAGCAGTCTCAAGCACAATCGCAATGCGGCTGCGCTTTGCTGTCGCAACCAAGTGGTGATGCACGGCACCGGTCGCCAACAATGCACTTACCGCAAGACGGTCGGCGCCAGCAGCACGGTCAGACAAAAGCACTACGCTAAAACCTTCATCAATCGCGGCTTCAGCTTCAGCGCAAATGCGCTCGATCGTTCCCACTAAGCCACCCGGTGCTTCAGCAAGCGGATAGGTGATATCAACAGTGCGCGAAGTCCAGCCGCGGTAGTTAATTTGCTTCAACGCCTCCAGGCCCTCGTTCGAGAGAATCGGGTGACGAATACGCAGACGTGCACAATTGGCTTCTTCCGTCTGAAGCAGGTTCGCCTCAGGACCAATATGGCACTCCAGCGACATGATAATTTCTTCGCGGATTGAATCGATTGGCGGATTTGTCACCTGAGCAAACATCTGCTTGAAGTAGTCGTAGATCATCCGCGGTTTATCAGATAAACACGCTAACGCTGAGTCATTGCCCATTGAGCCTACCGGGTCACGCAGGTCGCGAATCAATGGCAGCAACATGAACTGCATAGTTTCAGTGGTGTATCCGAACGATTGCATCCGCGGCAACAAGGTATCGCGGTCAAGATGCTGAGCTTCAGGCTTAGGCAGATTTTTCAGCGAAAGACGGCTGTTCTGTACCCACTCTGCGTAAGGCTTTCTACTTGCAAAATCGGCTTTAATCTCAGCATCCGGAATCAGACTCCCGTTCTCAAAATCGATGAGGAACATACGTCCCGGTTCCAGCCGGCCTTTCACCTTAACGTTCGACGGATCGACATCCACCACACCCACTTCACTGGCCATAATGACGCGATCATCGTGAGTCAGATAGTAGCGGCTAGGGCGCAAACCATTGCGATCAAGAACCGCGCCAATATAACGACCGTCGGTAAAGGCTATAGAAGCAGGGCCATCCCATGGCTCCATCAGGCAGGAATTGTATTCATAGAATGCACGGCGTTCAGCATCCATTTGTTTATTCTTCTGCCAAGCCTCAGGCACCATCATCATAATGGCTTCTTGCAGCGTACGGCCGTTCATCACTAAGAACTCGAGCACGTTATCGAACGCACCGGAATCCGAAACATCAGGTTCTACAACTGGAAACAGGTCGGCAAGGCTTTCGCCAAAAAACGCACTCTCGGCAATACCTTCACGCGCACGCATCCAGTTGGCATTGCCACGGAGCGTATTAATTTCACCGTTATGCGCCATAAACCGGCAGGGCTGGGCGCGATCCCAGCTCGGGAAGGTGTTGGTCGAGAACCGCGAATGCACCATCGCCAAATGCGTGGTGTAGTCCTTCTGCGACAAATCAAGATAAAACGGCTTTACCTGATCAGGCGCAAACATACCTTTATAAATAATAACTTTGGTCGACAGGCTGCAAACATAAAAGGTCTTTGCCTCCTGCATGCTGCTGGAGCGCAACTGACGGCTGGCTTTCTTGCGAATTAAGTAGAGCTTGCGCTCAAATTCATCACCCTCGACACCGTTTGCCGCAATAATGAGTTGTTCGATTTTCGGCTGGGCCGCACGTGCGGTTGGACCAATATCGGCAGCATCCGGATCAACCGGAACATCACGCCAGCCCACCAGAATCTGACCTTCTGTGGCACACAGTTCTGCAATCAGATCCTTACAAATTTTGCGTTCTGCCGCGTCCACCGGCAAAAATACATTACCTGCAGCAAACTTTCCTGGGGCCGGCAAGTCAGCCTGCAGGTCTTCTTTTGCTACTCGAGCAAAAAACTCATGCGGAAGGGCCGTAAGTATGCCCGCACCATCACCGGTATTGCGTTCTGCGCCGCGGGCACCGCGGTGATCCATACGGCAGGCAAGATGGTCGGCATCCAGCAAAATCTGATGGCTGCGCTTGCCTTTAATATGCGCAACAAAGCCTACGCCACAACTGTCTTTCTCGTTGGCAGGGTCGTATAAACCTTGCGCTGCCGGAAAGCCCACTGCAGGAATGCTCTTGCTCTGCTGATTACTCATAGGTACATACTTCTCTAATAAAACCGAGGACTTAGCACCGGTTAGCCGGAAACTATGCCGCAGTCGCACGCCGCTCGATGAATGACACTTTCAACGAGGCGTACCGCTCAAAAACATTAGTCAAAATAAGGCTGTGAAGAAGGTAAAACCAGACGCCATTTAGGCTAAAACTGTCCGGATACTCTTGTTTTCAGCGATTATTTCCATTATTCAATGGGACGGACCGGGCGCTGTCTCTTATACACATCTGACGCTGCCGACGATCTACTCTGTGTAGATCT
>CAJXQV010000124.1 GCA_913058165.1 uncultured Chromatiales bacterium
CGAGATTGCCTCTTGTCTCGTGGGCTCGGAGATGTGTATAAGAGACAGCTTGTGTGCTGGCCCGGCCCAAACGCTGTGACCTTTTACCTCGTTCATATCCATCCACGATAACCACGGTGACACATAGGTGGGTGAGGCGGTGGTCGGAACACTCAGAAGATCGGGGTTAAACAGATCTGCGGTTAAGCCCTGCACACTTTGATCTTCCCCAAAGGGCGAGTTCGCGGGGTACGCACGGCGCATGTTCAACCAAATGTATGGATCTGACTCACGCCACTTTAATTTGTTTTGAATGATGGGTGTGGTTGAGAGTGCTCTTTCATCGTCGGAGCGTTTCGAGCCATAGATGGAGTAAATGTAGTGGGCTTTCACGCTAATAGAGTTTGGCTTTACTTCAACCGTACGACCCGTAATCGGGTTTTTGAAGGTTTCTAGAAACTCGCCAGTTTGTGTGTCTTTAAAAAAGCTAACGGTAGCACCATAGGCTTTATAAGAACCATCGGCTTGCTTCGCGTAGTAGTCGATTTCGGAGCCTTCAAAATCGATGAGTGCCAACGGCGATTTGCCCGGCAGCACAGCGTATATCGTGCCGCAGTACCAGTGGGGGCAATCAACGGCTTCAAGACTGCCGCGCATTTTAATCATTGCGGTAAGTGCGTCTTCTGGGTTCCGCAGGTCGAGGTAACGTGAAGAATCCTTGCCGAAAGCAGGCAGACTGACGGTCGAGGTCAAACCTGCGGTAGCATAGGCTGAACTAAGTAAAAAGTTGCGGCGTGATAAAGCGTTCATATTCTGTTCCTATCTTGATCGTCGCTATCTTAGGGTAATGATTGGGTGTATAAATTTGCTGTAGCGCTTGAGCATACCTAACCTCAAAGACAATGTAAGGCAGTTCAAACCATGAGGGGAGAAATATGAAGCTAGGATTAGTCGCTGGTTCACTGGCTGAACTCTATTTGCCTATAGAAGTTGTACTGGAGGCCGAATCGTTGGGTTTTGAATCGGTGTGGACTGCAGAGGCCTACGGCTCTGATGCGGTTTCTCCGGCAGCTTGGTTGCTGGCAAAAACCAGTAAAATCAAGGTGGGTACTGCAATTATGCAGATGCCTGCGCGCACGCCGACCATGGCGGCGATGACCGCGCTGACACTCAATGAGTTGTCGGAAGGGCGTTTTATGCTCGGCCTGGGCCCGTCCGGTCCGGGGGTAGTGGAAGGTTGGTACGGTGTTCCGTACGGCCGTTCGCTCACCCGCACCCGCGAATATATTTCTATTATCAGGCAGGTGCTGGCCCGCAAAGCACCGCTGACCCATGAAGGTTTTCATTATCAGATTCCAAACACCGGTGAAGGCACTACCGGTTTGGGTAGGCCCTTAAAGAGTATTATTAAAAGTCAGTACGAGTTACCGATATTCACTGCTGCAGTAACCCCAAAAGGCCTAGCCTGTGCTGCGGAAGTTGCCGACGGTGTATTTCCGATTTGGATGGACCCTGAGCGCTTCGATTTGCTCGAACCAGATCTTACTAAAGGCTTCTTAATATCAGGCAATACGCTCGATAACTTCGAGATATCGCCATTCGTGCAAATGGTCATCAATGATGATCTCGATGCAGCCCGCAAACCAATAAAGCAACACATGGCCTTGTACATTGGCGGCATGGGGCCGCGCGGCAAAAACTTCTATAACGACTACGCCAGTCGCATGGGCTACGCCGATGAGGCAAAACAAATTCAGGATCTTTACCTGGCCGGGGATAAGGCTAAAGCCGCGGCGCTGGTTCCGGATGCTTTGATTGATGCAGTGGCACTGGTTGGCCCTGCTGCAAGAATCCGCGAGCGTTTGCAGGTATGGAAGCAGGCCGGTGTGGCAAGGCATGTGAGCCGAATGATGATTGCAGGTGCTGATTCACAGGCGCTGGAGCTAATTGCGAAGGAGTTGCTGTAATGATGACACGTTTCGGCATCGCTATTCCGCAGGTGTTTTTGAACGGTCATGCTGATATGCATTTAATAGTTAGTGCTGTCGCTTAGCTGAACAACTGAGTTCGCAGTTGTGCCAGTTCTATGATTTTCGTAACGCCGGCATAACATGTTCGCCGATCAACCGGATGGCAGCAGCAGGTTCATCGTGTATCCGCAACGCAATTTCTGTGAGTCCCATTGCTTCGAACTCGCGCAGCGTTTGAATAGCATTATCGAGGGCATCCATGCCACCCACAAACGAAATATTCTCGAGCATTTTGGTGACTAAGCTATCAGGCACGTTGGCAATCTGATCGCTGCCCTTCCGCCAGGCCGCAAGAAAGTCATCGAAGTGTTCGCGCATAAATTTGAGTTCGTCCGGATCTAGGAACTCTGCGAAATATTGCTCGCCAAGGTAGCCGCGTAACAGTAATTCGCGCTTCGCTTCGAACCACGAGGCATCCGCATCTTCTTTAATATGCCAAGCCCAGAAGTTGCTGATTTTGAAGCTATCGCGCGGGCGTTCAAGTTTGTCCAGTTCTGCGTGAATTTCTTTAATACGTTGCGCCATTAACGCCGGGCAAAAGTCGCTGGTCATGAGGCCATCAGCCATCTTCGTGGCCAGTCGCATGGTCTGCGGCCAGTTTGATGCCACATAGATTTGCGGGCGTGTTTGATTCGTCCACGCCAGACGGTAGTTCCATGCTTTGTAGAGTTCGCCTTTGTGGTTCAGTGTTTTGTCTGCCGACACACCGTTCATGATTTCGAGGCATTCGCGAAGATGCGCAATGATCCGATCGCGTTTCATGCCCATATGCTGAATCACGCCACCGCCACCGCCAATGCAGATCATTGCCCGACCATCTGACATCTGGTTTAGCGAGTGCAGGGCATTAGTGATTTTGATCGGATGCAGTTCATATGGGCTCATGGCCAGAGGCCCGAGCTGGATGCTGCTGGTCTGATCGGCCGCCAGTGCGAGCGTCATGAACGGATCCCATCCGTCACCGTAACTGCTCGACCACACGCCGCGCATGCCATAGCTTTCAGCCAGTGTTGATAATTCCGCCGCTTCCTGCGGCGAAGCGAATTCATTTAGAATAATGTCTATGTCCATGATAATTAGCCTACCGCATTACCCGTAGGCTAGAAGCGATGAGTGATGCAAACCCCGCCTGTTGGTTTAGTTAAAAGGGGTTATGGTGATTTTAGCTAAAACTTCATTAGGGCTTATTTTTGAAGGTGTGTTTGCTATGAAGGGTAATTACAAGCTTCCTATTAAGGTTGGGCCGGGTGCATCAGGTTGAAGTCATTTCCGGATACACTTCATCCTATAAGATTGTTGAATTGTCGGGTATATCGGCATAAGAGCAGAGGGTGAGGTTGGACAATGAAGCTTGATGTCATTCTGGATGCACGGGCATCCGCAAATGAAATTGCAAAACTCGGATTGCTGGCAGAGCAGCATGGTTTTGATGGCGTGTGGGTTTCCAGCTTGCTGGATTCCCGTGACCCGTTTACCAACTTGACCACGCTCGCGCAGCAATCCTCCAGTATTAAGCTGGGCCCTATTGCGATTAACCCCTGGGATATTCATCCGGTGAGAATTGCGGCATCGCTGTATACCTTGAACGAGTTTGCCGGTGGTCGCGCGCGCGTTGTTATCGGCGGCGGCGGCGAAGCGCTGCAGGCCATTAATCTGGAGCCGAAGCGACGCGTGCGGGCGGTTCAGGAGTGCGTGGAGATTCTTAAACTGGCCGGTAGCGGCGAACGCCACGATTACATCGGCCAGCTGTATCAGGTGAAAGGTTATCAGTTGAGTTGGCTTAGCGTGCCAATGCCGCAGGTGTATGTGGGTGCCAATATGCCGCAAATGCTGCGCATGGCCGCCAGAGTCGCCGATGGTGTAATGATGTCCGATATGCCTCCGGCGCTGGCAGAAGTAGCACTTAAACAGTTAGCAGAGAACCTGACGGATAAGGTCCGGAGTCTTAATGATTTTTGGAGCGGTTCCTTTACTGCCTGGCATGTGTATGCCGATAAAGAACAGGCACGGCGTGAAGCCTGTCAGTGGATGTTGTTGCGCGGGCTGTTTCGCCCGTGGGTCCTGAGCCGTTTCTTATCGGTCGAGGAAGTTGAGTTGGTAATGACTAATGCACAATCGTTTGTTGATGCATTCACTAATCGAACCCACGTTATTAAAAACATTCCAGATAAATTATTGGATAAGCTGGTTAAGAATCTTACGCTCACCGGTAGTCTCGATGATCTTGATTCGCTAATAGCGCATCTTCGTGAGTACGAAGCCATCGGAATGCAGTCAGTCAGCTTGCGTATTTACACTGATCCAGCTTCATCCATTAAACTGATCGGCGAGCATGTAATTCCTGCGCTGAACTAATCTATAAGGAAGCCCGATGGCGACTCTCGAAAGCCTGTTGGAAAAAAAAGGTGACCTGGAAGATAGGTTGGGTAATGGCGATACCTCAGCTGAGGCTGCACTTGATCGCGTCGATCGCGCAATCATGGCCCGCAAGAAGCAGATCTCGCACAGTCAGCAGCGGTTAGCAGCGGTGAAGAAAGCCGCAGCAGCCGGCGTGCCGAAAGAACAGGCTAAAAAAGGTAAGGCGAAGAAGTTAGCTCGACCTAATGATCCGACGATTAATAGGTTTGAGTAAAGGGGTCTAAGCGCATTACCGGTGTGGTCGGTTCGACTCGAATGGTTCTGTGGGTAGGTTACGACGCGCGGGGGAGTTTTCGGGCGTATTCACGGGCGTGCCGGTTTACC
>CAJXQV010000125.1 GCA_913058165.1 uncultured Chromatiales bacterium
ATCTACACAGAGTAGATCGTCGGCAGCGTCAGATGTGTATAAGAGACAGTGCTAGTGGACTACCGACTTGGCAATGCGCCAGTAATACAGGATGATTCCTGAACTGCAGTCACCGGAATAAACAATGCTTAAAGTTATCGAACATGGTGCGGTATTTGAGATCCGCATGGATAAGGCTCCGGCCAATGCGATGGATATGGCGTTCATTAAGGCGCTGCATGCCGTGCACCGCGAAGTCTGTGGGCAGGGTGCTGCTGCCGTAGTGATCTCCGGTCGTCCAGGCATGTTCAGCGGTGGGCTGGATGTGCCTGCACTGATGGGGCTGGAGCACGCAGCGATGCTGGAGTTCTGGGTTGGCTTTATGGATCTGATGCAGGCTCTGGCTTCGAGTCCGGTTCCAGTCACCGCAGCCATTACCGGACACAGTCCGGCGGGTGGCTCAGTGCTGGCTTTGCATTGTGACTATCGGGTAGCCGCCGCGGGTGATTTCAAGATAGGTTTGAATGAGGTGCAAGTAGGGTTGCCCGTGCCCTCAACCATCGGCCGCATGCTTGCGTCATTGGTGGGCCCGCGCAAGGCGCAGCAGCTCACCATGCAGGGCAAACTCATTAATCCTGCTCAGGCTTTGGCGCTGGGGATGGTCGATGAGCTGGTTGAGCCTGAAAGTGTGGTTGCCAGAGCGGTTGAATGGTCTCAGCAACTGGCAAGTCTGCCGCCGATAGCAATGAACACCACTCGCTTGCAGGCCAAAGCAGATCTGTTGCAGCATCTGGCCGATGCCAATGATGCTCAGGTAACTACCGAATATTGGTTTAGCGACGAGACTCAGGCGGCCATGAAGGCTCTGGTCGCAAGATTGCAGGGTTAACGGGCTAAACCAAATCAGCTTGCTGATCTTGCTTTAGTCTGCCCGGATTTTAAAAGGGCCCTGTTAGCGCAGCAGCACATAGAGAGCGCCCGAGCCACCATGCTGTTGCAGTGCCGGAGTGTAGGCGAGTACCGCATCGCTTTGTTGTAACCAGCCCATAACATTCGGTCTGATCTTCGGTCCTTCGGCAGAGCGCAGGCCTTTGCCTGTGACTATTCTTACACAACGCAGATTGCGCTCGTCGCAATAGCGGATAAACAGACGCAGTTCTTTGATGGACTCCGGCACAGTCATGCCGTGAAGATCTATGTATCCCTCTACTGGCAGTTTGCCACCGCGCAGTTCCCTCAGGGCTCTTTTGCTTACCTGTGTGCGATGAAAGCTGAGGTTGTCGCCCAGTGTGTCGATGATGCTGTCGGGCGGGATGTGATCCTGCAGGTCTTCCTGGCGGGCAGTTTCCTGTTTTGCCCGCTCACGATTCTGGCGCAACACTGCTTTTGGCTTCGGGGGCGAGCGATGCTGATGTCGGGCGCGTGCTTTGATCGGCATTGTGTCGCCCATGAGCTTAAGAAATGAATCGGCATCGCCCTTAGGTTTTGATTTGTCATTTTTGTCACTCATGAGCGTTTAGTTTAACGCAGAAAAAATCCGGCCATGGTTTGGATTTTCTCTCGCTCTCAGACTCAATCACAAGCCGTGACGTTGGGGGCTATTACCATTCACCACCTTCACTCGAGCCCCGGCCATTAGGATTCCACACAATGAGGATTGTTATTATCCGCATCATTAACGGCTACAAAGGTGATTTACTGAGTCAGACTGACAGCTCCGTAAAATTTGTATGCTTCTGAGCAGCGAGTCGCCCGATGGTAAATTTCGTGCGCCCATGAAGGCCAGCCAAGAAAAGTACTGCCGCAAGTCGGCCAATAGTGAGACAATGCGCACCAATTTGGCGTATTCACTATTTTTGCATCGTCTGGCACCCGCATGTGGTTTTACGCAGGCTGTCCCGATGCTTGGCGGCTTTTTCCAGACACAATGAAAATACTATTGAGCAATGACGACGGGTACCACGCAGAGGGCCTGGCAACACTGGCGCTTGGTCTGAAAGATCTGGGTGAACTCACTATTATTGCGCCCGACCGCAATCAGAGTGGCGCCAGTCATTCGCTAACATTGGATACGCCATTGCGGGTAAACCAGACCCGTGATGGCATTTACTACGTCAACGGTACGCCTACCGATTGCGTGCATCTCGCAATTACCGGCTTGTTAAAGGAAGACCCTGACATGGTGGTTTCGGGTATTAATCACGGTGCAAACCTCGGTGATGACGTGCTCTATTCGGGGACGGTTGCCGCCGCAGTGGAAGGGCGTTTTCTTGGTCTTCCGGCCATTGCTGTTTCGTTAGTCGGCGATAACCCGAAGCACTTCGATACCGCGGCACAGGCCGTGCGTGATCTGGTGATGCATCTGATGGAGCATCCGCTGCCGGCTAACACTGTGCTGAACGTCAATGTGCCCGATGTTCCGTACAGCCAACTGCAGGGCTTCGAGTCCACCCGTTTGGGCAATCGGCACCGCGCAGAACCCGTCATTCCAATGCGCGATCCGAAAGGCCGTGAGGTTTATTGGGTGGGGCCTGCAGGTGCAGGCCAGGAGGCAGGACCGGGGACCGATTTTTACGCCATTGAGCACAATCGTGTTTCTGTTACGCCGCTGCAGGTTGACCTTACTCGCTATGATCACATTGCCCGTATTGCTGAGTGGCTCCCAAAGGGGCTGTCGAAGTGAGTATTGTGGCTATTGAGGGAAACTTAGTTTGAATGCTTCAGCGCATACTCAGGGCATTGGTATGACCTCTGCCCGCACCCGTGAACGGCTTATTAATCGCTTGCTGGATAACGGCATCACTAATCAGTTGGTGCTGGAACGGGTTCGTTCGGTGCCCCGGCATTTATTTGTTCAGGAGGCGCTGGCAAGTCGTGCCTATGAAGATGATGCCTTGCCTATCGGTTTTGGTCAGACTATCTCGCAGCCTTTGATTGTGGCGCTAATGACGCAGGCATTGTTGGAAGAGTCCGACGGTTCCTTGCGGAAAATGAAAAAGGTTTTGGAGATTGGTACCGGCTGCGGTTATCAGACCGCTGTGTTGGCGCCGTTAGTGGGCACGGTGTACTCCATCGAGCGCGTGGCGCCGCTTTTGCAGGAAACGCGCAAGCGTTTATCCTCGCTTAACATTGCCAATATCCGTTTGCGCCGTGACGACGGTCATCGCGGCTGGCCAGGCCAGGCTCCGTTTGATGGCATTATCGTTACCGCGGCACCCACTGACGTGCCACAGAACCTGTTGGAGCAATTGGCACCGGGTGGGCGCCTGATCATGCCGGTAGGTGAGCAGAGCACCGCTCAGACCTTATTGCGAATCACCGCGACTGATTCTGGTTTTGTGGAAGAGAAACTCGGTAAAGTTGCTTTTGTGCCGATGATTGAAGACTAACTGTATGCGTATATTTTCTGCACTAATGGACAAGATGCTGGAATGGTCGAAGCACCCTAAGGCACCGTGGTTTCTGGGCGCTCTGAGCTTTGCCGAGTCTTCGTTCTTTCCAATACCACCCGATGTCATGCTGGCACCCATGGTGCTGGCTAAGCCTCGATCTGCGTGGCGTCTGGCAACCATTACCACGGTTGCTTCGGTGCTGGGCGGTATGGCCGGTTTTGCGATCGGTATGTTTGCCCTGGATATAATCGAGCCGATGCTGCGTGATTGGGGCAAGTGGGAAACCTACGAACATGCTCGAGACTGGTTTGCCGAGTGGGGTATCTGGGCCGTGTTTATTGCCGGGTTTTCGCCCATTCCATACAAGATTTTTACTATTGCTGCCGGGGCAATGTCGATGGCATTTCTGCCGTTTGTCGTTGCTTCTGCAGTGGGCCGTGGCGCGCGATTCTTTCTGGTGGCAGGTTTAATCGCCTGGGGTGGCCCTAAGTTTGAAGCGAAGCTGCGCGAGTATGTCGACGTTATCGGCTGGAGCATCGTTGCTCTTATCCTGGTGGCGTACGTCCTGTTACGGGGGTAGTTGTGTTCAGAGCTCTATGGCTTGGCCTGGTTTGCTCTCTGCTGGTGGCTTGCAGCAGCGGCACGCTGAGCTGGCCTTCCAGCTATCACGTGGTAAAGCGCGGCGATACACTGTTCTCTATCTCCTGGCAGTATGGCTATGACTACCGGGAGCTGGCGGCCTGGAATAATCTGGGTGATGGCACCCTAATTTACGAGGGCCAGATCATCAGTTTGGTGCCAGGGCAAAGCGGCAGCGGCGGCGAGGCCGCGGTGTCGAAGTCGGCCAATACCCCATCGAAATCGCTCCCAAAATACACGCCACCACCGGAGCAAAACGTGTCCGGCTGGCGATGGCCGACGCAGGGTAAGGTGATTGCCGGCTACAAAAAAACCATTAAAACCGACTCGGGTATCAGCATTGGTGGGCGCTATGGACAGCCTGTAAATGCCTCGTCGGCTGGCAGCGTTGTCTATGCCGGTAGCGCTTTAAAAGGTTACGGCAATCTATTGATTATTAAGCATAATAATACCTACCTAAGCGCCTATGGGTTTAATTCCGAGCTGCTGGTGAAGGAAGGCGACCGCGTCAGCAGTGGGCAGAAAATCGCACTCATGGGGCAGACTAATGCCGGTGAGGTACTGCTGCATTTCGAGATTCGCAAGAACGGTACGCCGGTGAATCCGGTCAATTATTTGCCACGCTCCTGATGACTTTGCCGGGCGCTTTCTCAGACCAGCAATGCGGCAACCACCGAGCGTGAT
>CAJXQV010000126.1 GCA_913058165.1 uncultured Chromatiales bacterium
AGATTGCCTCTTGTCTCGTGGGCTCGGAGATGTGTATAAGAGACAGGGTCAGGATATGGAGGCTGTTGAAGGCTGGTTGAAAAACCACTCTTTGGGTGAGCGACCACGATTGGGTCAGCAAATCAGTGTTGAATCGCCTTGGGAAAAAGCAGCGGAAACTGTGCTCAGCAGTATGCTCCAGGCTGTGTCGGTTGGTGATTTCGAGCAACACCTTAACGATGGTCTGCCAGATGCAAATCTGGTGTTGTTGGGTGATGAAGTTGCAGCTAGCTATGATGACTATGTTGATTCGCCCACGTTGTTTACTAAGGTTAGCAATGCCGGCCCGGTATCCTCGTTGCTTAAGCAGGTTCGCTTAGCCGATTCAGTGGGTGAAGCTTTGCGGATTCGGCACAGCCTGTCTGAGGCTGAATCAGTAATCACTCCGGATGGCATCTGGGTAAGCCGCAATTGGGTGCGTATTAATCGTGCTGAAGATTCAACCGGCGGGGTTATTACCCGTGAGCAGGAAATTCGAGCTCTGCAGACTGAAATTAGCAGCAGAGATGCTGCGGTAGCGCGCAATGAGCAGCGTCGTATTGACACAAATACACAGTTAGAACAGCAAGAGCGTCTGCGCTCAGAGTTACAGAACGAGAACAATAGTGCGGTTCAGCTTTCAGCCCAAGCCAGTGCCGCGCTGGCTGCTTTCCGTCAGGATGTCGAAAAAACCCGTAATCGCCAGTCAACATTGCTCGAGGAATTGCAGGGTACAAAGCGCCAGTTTGAATCTGTAGCTGGGCATATTCGTGAGTCACAGTTGCGACTGAGTCAGGCAAAGCAGTTGGGTTCAGAGCACGAAGAAAGCCGTGAATCGCTGCGCTCTCAGCAAGAGTCACTGAATGCTGCCGTGAAGGATGCGCGTTCTGCTGCTGAAGCTGAGCGCTCACGTTTGCAGGAACTGACTATTGAGTTGGAAACTCGGCGCTCTAGCCGTGAGTCTGCGAGTACTACCTTGGAACGTGCGGTTGTTGCCCGCAAGCAGTTGACTCAACGTATTGAAAGCTTAAGCGTGAGCATCGCAGATAATGCAGGGCCGCTCGCCGAACTTAAGGAAACTCTGCAGTTGCAGTTACAACGCAAAATTGAGGTTGATAATGAATTAAGAGTTCGTCACCAACGTCTTGATGCAGCGAATTCATTGCTAAACGAGCTTGAGCATCAGCGCACCAGTTGTGACAAGAGCGTTAACGAGGCTCGAGAACAGGTTGATTCACGTCGTATGCGGGTTCGTGAAATTGAAGTGCGGCATGAGGGCATTGCAGAGCAATTCGATGAGCTTGAAATGGTTCTCGAAGACGTTCTTGCCGCTTTGCCAGAAGACGCCACTACAGCTGTCTGGGAAGAAAAGCTCGATAAAGTTGTTAGGAGTATTGAGCGTCTCGGTAATGTGAACCTATTGGCCATCGAAGAGTATGAAGAGCAATCTGAGCGTAAGATTTATCTTGATGCTCAGTTTGAAGATTTAACGTCAGCATTAACAACCCTAGAAAACGCTATCCAGAAAATAGATCGCGAAACTCGCACTCGATTCCAGGAAACCTTCGATCAAGTTAATGCGGGCATTCAGCGGATCTTCCCGCGCCTGTTTGGTGGTGGTCATGCCTACTTAACGCTTGAGGGTGATGATGCTCTGACTGCTGGTGTATCGGTTATGGCGCAGCCTCCGGGTAAGCGCAACAGCAGTATTCATTTACTCTCTGGTGGCGAAAAGGCTTTGACTGCGGTGTCCCTGGTGTTCTCTATCTTTGAGCTGAACCCGGCACCGTTCTGTTTGCTCGATGAGGTTGATGCACCGCTTGATGATGCGAACGTTAGCCGGTTCTGCGATATTGTTCGTGAAATGTCTGAGCAAGTGCAGTTTGTGTTTATTACCCATAACAAGATCACCATGGAGTTGGCGGGTCAGTTGATGGGTGTAACTATGTATGAGCCTGGTGTTTCGCGTCTGGTATCTGTTGATATTGATGAAGCGGTTAAGCTCGTGGCTAGTTAAGCTTGCCGGTATTCAGGAATCGCTCGACGATAGTTGGTTTTACTGGGGTTGTATTGAATGTCGCTACGTTTGACGCTGCTATGTCTAGGTCTGGTTATTATGGCTGGGGTGTTTCTCTATAGCCGCGGTTATTTTAAGGGTCTATTCGCGAACCGTCCGAAGCTGCGTTCCATGTCGGTCCGCAAAGACTCGGTGCTTGATGTGTCAAATGATGCAGATGATGCCATTTATGCAGTTGAGGCACCTGAGTCAGAGGTTTGGCTCGATGATGATGAGCCACATTTTGGTCGGTTGCATCAGGTGGGGCAGGTTGAGAAGCTGCCCATAGCAAAGAAGGTTTTTGCGATCCGTCTCGTTCCTGAACATGACGAAACTTTTCCTGCAGAAACACTGGTGCTTGCCTTGCGGGCAGCCGGTCTGGCTCATGGCGAGTTGGGTATTTTTCATCGCGTGGGTGCGGATGGGAGCGATGCAGGAACCTTCTGCGCCGCTAACCTTGTTGAGCCAGGATCGTTCGATTTAGCAAAGCTGCAAGACTCCTCGTACCCCGGTATTAGCTTGTTTATGATTTTACCAATGCGGGCGAAAGGGCTGGCTGTGTTCGATGAGATGCTGGCCGTCGGCAGAGGGCTTGCCGATTCTCTGGGAGGTATTCTGCTCGATGAGTCGGGCAACCGTCTGAGCGTTCAGCGGGAGCGTTATCTGCGCGAAGAAGTTATTGAGTTTGAGCGGCGTCACCGGACCGGTGCTGGGCAGTCATGAGCCCCGGGGCCAAGCCATCTGCCGATACCCTGCGGCAGTACGAACAATTAAAGGCAGACATTGAGCGACATCAGTATCACTACTATGTGCTGAGTGAGCCTTTGTTGCCTGACATTGAATTCGATCGTCTGTTTCAGCAGCTTCTCGACTTTGAGCAGCAGTACCCCAATTTGACAAGCGCTGAGTCACCCACCCAGCGAGTTGGTGTGAAGCCGGATGATGGCTTTACAGAAGTGGTGCATCTTCAGCGTATGTTGTCATTGGACAACGCCTTCAGCGATGAGCAGGTTCACGATTTTGAACGGCGTATTCACGATCGCCTTAACACTGCAGCAGCAATTCGCTATTCGGTTGAGCCTAAGCTGGATGGTGCTGCCATTAGCATTGTCTATGAAGGAGGCCAACTGTTGCGTGCAGCTACCCGTGGCGATGGCCAAAAGGGTGAGGACGTTACTCACAACGTTAAGACCATTGCTTCGGTGCCGCTGCGCCTGCTGGGTGACGGACACCCCGATGTGCTGGAAGTACGGGGTGAAATCTTTATGCCTTCGGCGGGATTCGAAGCATTTAATGCACGGGCGCGTGAAGCCGGTGAGAAGGTATTCGCTAATCCTCGTAATGCCGCTGCCGGCAGTCTTCGACAGCTTGACCCTAGTGTTACCGCGCAGCGTCCCTTGGATATTTTTATCTATGGGATCGGTGTGGTTGAAGGGGGGGCTTTGCCGGGTTTTCATTCCGAAGTATTGCAACAGTTACAGGCATGGGGCTTAAAGGTATGCCCTGAGATTGATGTGGTAATCGGTGCAGATGGCTGTCTGGATTATTACCGGAGCATCGGTGCACGTCGTGAAGCGTTGCCCTATGAGATTGATGGGGTTGTTTATAAAGTTGATGGCTACGATTTGCAGCGGGAACTGGGTCAGGTCTCCCGTGCACCGCGCTGGGCGCTGGCTCATAAGTTTCCGGCTCAGGAGCAGTTGACCACTGTTAAGGCAATTGATTTTCAGGTTGGTCGCACGGGTGCCATTACGCCAGTGGCACGCCTTGCACCGGTGGCTGTGGCAGGCGTCGTTGTTTCGAACGCAACCCTGCATAACATTGGTGAGTTATTGCGCAAAGATGTCCGAGTTGGCGACACCGTTATCGTGCGCCGCGCCGGTGATGTTATTCCGGAAGTTGTCAGGGTGGTTATTGAAAGACGCAGTGGTAATCCTCCTGAGGTGTCATTGCCAGAGCATTGTCCGGTATGTGGCTCGGATGTTGTTTGCCCTGAAGGGGAGGCTGTGGCCCGTTGCAGCGGTGGCCTGGTGTGTGCTGCTCAACGAAAGCAGGCTCTAAAGCACTTCGTTTCGCGAAAGGCGCTCGATATTGAGGGGATGGGCAGCAAGCTTATCGACCAGCTGGTCGATAGTGGCAGGGTCTCCCATTTTTCCGATTTGTTCGCGCTAACGGCTGCTGAATTAGCACAGATGGATAGGATGGGCGAGAAGTCGGCCAAAAATTTAATGGCAGCTATCGAGTCTGCCAAGCGCACGACGCTGCCGAAATTTCTTTATGCGCTGGGTATTCGTGAGGTCGGTGAGGCCACCGCCCTGAGTCTGGCCAACTATTTTGGCGATATCGAACCCATTATTTCGGCGAGTATGGATGAATTGCAAGAGGTCTCCGACGTCGGCCCGGTAGTGGCTGAACACATTCGCAGCTTTATGAATCAGCAGCATAATCGCGAGGTTATTAATGATCTGTTGCGGCGACATAAGATTCATTGGCCTAAGATTGATAAGCCCGCGGCAGATATAGAGCTGCCGTTCAGCGGCAAAACAATAGTTGTTACCGGTACGCCTGTCTCTTATACACATCTGACGCTGCCGACGATCTACTCTGTGTAGATC
>CAJXQV010000127.1 GCA_913058165.1 uncultured Chromatiales bacterium
ACAGAGTAGATCGTCGGCAGCGTCAGATGTGTATAAGAGACAGATATCAGCCAGTCAAAACGCCGCACGTTGCGCACCAAACTCATATAAGCGGCCGAACGAAAGTCGCCGGCATCATCAGTAGAACCTTCCAGCTCCTGATAGACAGGCCAGAAATGCTCGGGCAATGAATAGTTGAGGTGCAGGCCAGAAATAACCTGCATGAAACGCCCATAACGATTGCCTAGGCCCATGCGATACAGGGTTTTCATCCGGCCAACATTCGAATCACCGTATTGAGCAAGACGAATTGCCGATTCGGTGGTCAGCCCGCAGGGCATGCTAAATGGCCACAAAAGCTCGTCGCCCATACCCTCAACAGCGAACTGATGCAGGTCGAACAAACATTGCATCACTTCCCAAGTACTTGGCTGGGGCGGAGTAACGAACTCAACGAGCGCTTCGGAGTAATCGGTGGTGATGAACTTGTGCGTCAGCGCCGACCCCAGAGCTTCCGGATGCGATGTCTGCGCGATATTGCCAGCAGCAGTAATACGCAAGCATTCGCGTTCGATACCGCGCATACCCCCGCCGAACAGACTTCTGCAATCCCGCTGCTGCAATTCACGAAGGCGCCTTGCGTACACTTCACTCATTCGCTGTCTGACCTATCCTTCGTTCTATCAACAAAAATGACCGGATCATGCCGATCAAAAGAGTCTGCGGCGTGGCAGCTCTGCTAAACCAGGACTCGCCACAATAGAGCGCAACAATAACCTAAAAAACCGCCAAGACACAGCGTTTCTGAGCACACTTCATACAGCGCTCAGGCCAGAGTATTCAGCACTTAAGAAGCTGCAATGTCGAATCTGCACAGAGCATGAATATTGTTATGTTGAGCGAGAATAAACTATCAAGAATGCCGGCGACCATTGTGCAAGCATTGCCCGCTGTTGTTATGTTCACAAATAACTGCCGACCAATACGAATACTGCGGATTGACGACGGCAGCGTTACCCACTTAAAAACCGCAGACTACGGCGCGCACGCGGCGTGCAGTAACCAGCGATTCACCCAGCTCGTCAGGCGATAATTCTCCAGATACCCGCAATGGCCGCCCAAACGGCTCACGTCCACTTTGAAATAATCTGTAGTCTGCAAGCGGCTCAAACCACTAACTGGAATAATAGGGTCATCCGCGGCAAGCAGCACGCGCGAATCAACATTTAGGTTTTCGAGACGCCCACGAATCAGAGAGTAGTCGTGCAGATAGTTATAGAGATCAGGGTAGCCTGTGTGATGGACAACAAAGTGTTCCGTCATCTCAGTGAGCGTCGCAAAACTCTGTAACTGAGAGAAATCATAGCGATCCGGGAAAGCTGACATTTTCTTCATCAGGGAGTTGCGCCATTTGTTCAGAAAGTACCGTCGATAAACAAACCAACCAGTATCAAGTGCATGCATTGTCTCGGCTGGGTCTAATACGGGGCAAACCGCCAGCACGCGGAACACATCAATGCCATGGTTTGCAGCAAGAGCAGCAACACGCAATGCGAAGTTGCCGCCTAACGAAAACCCTCCGAGCAACAAACGTGAAGGTTGATATCGGGCCTGCGCCCAGGCAACGGCATCGATTACCTCCTGCAACCGACAGGAGTGAAACATGTCTTCATTTAAATGGTGTGATGGCCCGTGATCACGAAGGTTCAAACGCAGCACAGAGTAGCCTGCCGCATGAAACTGACGAGTTGCAGACAGCAAATAAACGGACTCTGCGCTGCCCTCCCAACCGTGAATCAGAATGACAAGGGGCGAACCCGGGGCACACGGCGTGAAATGAGCCAGCAGCCTCACGCCATCGCCACAGGGCACAATCAGGTCAGTGCTCAAGTTGCGCAACCCGGCAAATCGCCGGCGCACTACTCCGGCGCGAATACCGGCACTCGACAACACTGCCTGGATATGCGGATTAGCCAGGCCCAATGCGGGGGAGAATTCAGCGATGTCAGACGGGTTCTTGAGCAATGGGGTACCGCAAGCGACGAGGTCCAAGCCGGTAAAGGGGCAACATAACGAGCCCGACCGTATGGATCAGATAATGGATGATAGCGCGACTATCCGGCATAATAGCCCACTCCAACACTAAGACACGGAATCTCACTATGACTCACCGCATCTCAATTTTTCGCCGTGCCATGCACATGCTGATCCTAAGCTCAGCCAGCCTGTTTATGGCCGCGACGGCACAGGCAAATTGTAACTTTCCAGCAAACATCGAGATTCCTGATGGCAGTTCCGCCACTGAAGCCGAATTAGTTGCTACGCAAAGTACTGTCAAGCAGTACATGGCTGCAGTTGAAACCTATCTCGCCTGCCTCGAAGCGGAAACTAAAGCATTAGGCCCCGACATCACCGAAGATCAGATCCGGGTTCACGATATGAAACACAATGCTGCTGTCGATGAAATGGAAAAACTCGCGTCAGCGTTTAATGCTGAAATTCGTGCATTCAACAAAAAGAATCCAAGCAACTAAAGCGCCTATAGCAAGATAAAGCTTTGTATTTATAGGCTTATTTTTCTTGAGCATAGGTGGCATGGTCAGAGTTCATCGCTTAGCGTGCCCGCTTTATGTTGATACAGATTCAATCCGGCACAGCCGGTGGTAGAATTCCGCCCCCGATTCAGGTGCACGCCAACGAGTTCAGCAATAACTGGCTTGCCGAGAAACACTCCGGAATCAACACTAATTACCAGAACGAAACACAGGAACTTAAACAATGAAATCCCCCGTTAGAGTCGCCATTACCGGCGCCGCCGGCCAGATCGGTTACGCACTGGCCTTCCGTATTGCTTCAGGTCAAATGCTTGGTGCTGATCAACCCGTCATTCTTCAGCTACTGGAAATCACCCCGGCACTTGGCGCGCTTAATGGTGTTGCAATGGAACTTGATGATTGCGCATTCCCGACCCTTGCTGGCATCGTTACCAGCGACGACCCTAACGTGGCTTTCAAAGATGCCGACTACGCACTGCTCGTTGGTGCCAAACCTCGCGGCCCCGGCATGGAGCGGGCTGACCTGTTGCAGGGCAATGCAGCCATCTTCTCAGTACAGGGCAAGGCCATGAACGATCACGCCAGCCGCAACATTAAAGTATTGGTTGTCGGCAACCCTGCTAACACCAATGCACTTATTGCACAGAAGAATGCACCCAATATTCCGAAAGAAAACTTCACCGCAATGACCCGCCTTGATCACAACCGTGCGCTTGCCCAGCTTGCCGGCAAAGCCGATGTTCACAACATTGACGTAAAAGGCGCAATCATCTGGGGCAACCACTCAGCCACTCAATACCCGGACATCAGCCATTGCACTATCGCTGGTAAAGCCGCCAGTGATGCGATTGACAGCAACTGGTTACAGGGCGAGTTCATCAGCACAGTGCAACAACGTGGCGCAGCCATTATTAAAGCGCGCGGGCTTTCAAGTGCTGCATCAGCCGCATCCTCTGCCATCGATCACGTGCGAGACTGGGCGCTGGGTACGCCTGCCGGCGAATACACCAGCATGGCCGTGCCTTCAGATGGCAGCTATGGCATTGCTGAAGGCCTTGTTTATTCATTCCCTGTCACGTGTAAGGCCGGCACGTACGAAATCGTTCAGGGCCTGTCAGTATCCGATTTCAGCCGCAAGCTGATGGATGCTACAGATACAGAACTGCGTGAAGAACGCGCTGCTGTGGAGCATCTGTTCCCTGCGTAAGCAACCGCAAATGCAACAATAAAAAAGCCCGCCAATGCGGGCTTTTTTATTGCCTCATATTCGCCAAAGTAGGTCCGACAAAGACCCGACGCTCAGCAGAAGCAGCCTCAGTTCACATTTACGCCAACATGATGGACAACTCGCCGATCGTCTTAAAGCACTGCTCCCGCTGCAGTTAGCCGACTGCCGCATGGGGTGGCGCTATCAGTTCTTATGCTTAAAGGGCGGCGGGATGTGCGTATGACGTTTTATCGCCCGGAGAAAGCCATACTTAAGGTATGATTTAATAACCACTGTTGGTGCTACAGCGGCTCTGCCACTGATACATATGCTAACTATTACGACTATTAAGAAAAAAACCGGTTAACGGGCTTTCCGGCCCCTAACCTTTTCAATTGGAAGGGTTTTATAGTGGCTACTCTGCTTTCTGCTTTGATTTGGTTCGCGCTGTTTTTCAGTGTTCTCATTTTTCTCGCTTACAAACGCTTCGACCTGCGCAGCTCAACCATTGCCACCGGCGTGGCACTGGCAATCTGTACCGCGGCCGTCAGTGGCTTCTGGTTTCTGCTGCTTTGGGTCGTTTTCGGCGGCATGGTGCTGCTCAACCTAAAATCTTTCCGCCGAACACGATTGAGCGCACCCGCATTCGATATCTACAAAACCATGGTTCCCACCCTCTCTGATACCGAAAGAGAAGCATTGGAAGCGGGCACCGTCGGCTGGGATGGCGAACTGTTCACCGGCCACCCGAACTGGAACCAGTGGCTGTCTATTCCAAAACCCAAATTAACGGCGGAAGAACAGGCATTTCTGGATGGCCCCTGCGAAGAACTCTGCAGCATGCTGGATGACTGGCAAATTGTGCATGAGCTTGGCGACCTGCCCCCCGAAGTCTGGGCCTGTCTCTTATACACATCTGACGCTGCCGAC
>CAJXQV010000128.1 GCA_913058165.1 uncultured Chromatiales bacterium
TCTACACAGAGTAGATCGTCGGCAGCGTCAGATGTGTATAAGAGACAGCTCTTTGTCCTGCGCATCAGTAAGCTCCTTGTACGCCAGCCATGCATTCATGAATGCATTTTTCTTTTCGTCTGTTTCAAACATCGTGTCCTTACGGGCGAATAGTTCACCGGTTTCTGCTGACATAGCTAACTCCTGAAAAAGATTACGAGGTGGCTGCGGGGTTTGTGGGGTTTCCGTAGCGCACACGAACATACAGTGCAATAACAACGATAACCAGATTAACGGCACCCATAAAAATAAACGGCGCATTGGGTGAAAACGCATCAAATATGAGACCGGAAATAAAGCTAAGCGACAATATGCCGAAGCTGCCGCAGAGGGCATAAAACCCTATGATAGAGCCACGGATACGGGGTGGCGCTTCCTGACCCACCAACGAGCCACAACTCACCACAGCGCTGGTTTCACCCATGCCCAGAAGAATACAGGCGGGAATAATGATGGCGGGATTAAACGGGTTATCGATACTACCCATAAGGAAGTAGCCGGCAGATGCTGTTGCGAGCCCTAGCGTAACGGCAGTAACCCTATTGACCCTATCAATAATGATTCCATAGATCGGTGCCCACACCATGATGGACAGATTAAGCACACCAAAATACTGGCCGCTGATTTTCGCTACTTCGATGCTATCGATACCCTGAGCGGTGCCTATATACATAAACCAAAGTGCGAAATAGGTTCCTGCAACAGCAAGATCACCGCGCGCTGCAAATGCCGCTATAAAAGACAACAACAAGCGAGGGTTTTTTCTAGCTTCAGCTATAGCATCGCTTACACCACCGAACACACTTTCAGTGCGATGATCAGGGTCAGGCAAAGCACCGGACAAGCCGAAGCGTGCAAGTAATGCTCCAAAAATGCCGATGCCCACGCAGATCATGAAGGTATTTATAACGGCCGCGTTCTGTGTAGCGCCACCTTCAACAAACATTTCCGGCAACCGCATAATGCCTACGGCCATCACCATCACACCAAGCCCACTGAACACACTGTTCATGCCGGTGTACTTTCCGCGTGAACGGTCCTGTGGGTAGTCTTGAATCACGGTCAGCATAGAGGTAGAAATGACGCCCATACCCAGACCAACGATGCCGCGAAATAAATAAAGCTGGGTAATGCCTTCAGCACGCGGATACAGGCCAAGACCAACGATCAGCAAGAAAAATCCGACCATTACGATAACGCGACGGCCAGTACGATCACTGAGCGCGCCGATAATCACCATTACACCCAACGCAATCACATCGCTGAGCAAACCGAGGTTGGCGGTTAAGGTGCCTTGCTGATCAGGGGGCACTTCCATACCCTGAAACACCAACGGCTGGATAAAGTTGATGAACGGCACCAGCATCATCGATATCCAGTTCACCATGAACATCACCACAACATGCCGTCGCAGGATACCCGGCGATAGCCACCACGGCCCGAATTTGATACCCACTGCCTGTTTACCGCTCATACATGATGCCCGGTGATTTAACTCTAATTACATATAAATCAAAAATTCCCCGCTTCAACGGAAAAACCCCTCACTGTCCATTCTTAGCCGCCTGAACAATGACAACATGTGTCGCAACTCAGCATCGAACGACTCACAACGCAACTGATTCACTGCACTGACCAAACTGGGGCCAGCCATATGATTGATTGGGGATCTTCGCCATAATATTTTAAAAATCATAATATTTAGATGCACTTGCGCAGGCCCGATGGAAAAAACCCACTCGAGCTTCAGCTCGCAAGCGATGGTCAGAAAACATAAAAGGCATCGGGTGGGGATTGAAACGTAAATTGAATGCTGCCGGTATATTCCACGGCGCCCAACTGGCTGTGCCAAACAGCAACGAACTCAAGCAAATCGCATCCCGGACAAAGAAGGCATATCTGGCTTCATGGGCAATGAGGTACGTCGCCTGAAAGAGTCAGACCGAATCAAGTTTTTTTGCTGGCCTCAATACTGGCCCCATATCTTCAGCAGCCTTCAGGCGATGCGTCCCGGCACCCGATAAACAGCTAGGCACTAGGATCAGGCAGCACCTAGGCCGTGACCCCGTTGGTAGAAATGGCCTTTAACTAATAGTAGAGTTAGCCGCTTACTCGCGGGAGTTCATTTTGAGAATTGTTGGTTATCTGTGCTCGTTGCTCATCGCAGTCATATGCACGGGTCTGTTAATTGAGTTTTTAGCGGCAGAATTCACACCGGACGTTTATCGGGGCTACCTGATTAAACGGGAAAATAACACCGTAACCTGGTCGTTCGGCCCCTTTGAACCTGCAGAACGATCTAAAGGCTTCAACACTCCCATTCCTGTCGACAAGCCCGAAAATACCTTAAGAATAGTAACGCTTGGCGACTCCATTACCGAAGGCTGGCTCACCGCCAAAGTTGTATTTCAGAACTACCAGCAACAATGGACCCCGCAAAGTATCAGCTCTTATTCCCGGGCTCTCGAATACAGCATTAACAGTATCGCCTCACCCGAATCCAAAAATATTGAAGTCATCAACCTGGGTGTCGCTGCCTATAACGTCACTGATGTTATCCGCATGCTAAAGGAATCATTAACGCTCGAGCCTGACCTGCTGGTGATTCAAATCGGTGGCAACGAAACATGGACCGCAGAGCGAGGCACCTGGTCAAGCTACCTTGATAACGACATCCCCTATTTTCATACCGAAGCCGCGTATGAAGTTCAAAGCGGAATTCAGTCCACGTGGACAACGCTATCATCCAGTAGCAATGCCTTCAATCCGCTGGCGCTCTTTAGTGCCAAGCCACAACCCATTCTGCCCGAACCCGCAGAACGCGCAGCAGGGCTCGACAGCCGTCTGGAAAACTATCTGTACAACCTTGAAGGGTTGGGCGCTTTCCTCAAAAAGAAAAACATACCGGCAATCTTTCTAGTGGCCCCACAGAATATCGCTGAATTTCTGCCCTACGGGTCGATGGCGAAGGTAGGCACATCACCCGAGCAGATAGAAGAGCTCAATGCCATGCTGATTGCGGCACTTGCCGATACCGATGCCACCGCAAAAGATCGTTACCTCGAAATCCTCAGCGTTGATGACGGTATCGCAGAGGCAAACTTCCAGCTGGGCAAAATCTATTTAGCAGAAAACAATATCGACAAGGCTCGCGAATACTTCTGGAGAGCAAACGACAGAGACCTAGTTCTGAAACGTCCGCCATCAGCATTTCATCAGGCAACCCGTGACTTTGCCGCAGCAAATGGGTTTCCGATTATCGATGTAACGGGTCTGTTTGAAGAACGCAGTGAATCCGGACTCGTGGGCTACAACTTCCTCGATGATGAAGTTCATCCCAACAGACCGTCACAGTTTTTGCTTGGCGCAGAAGTCACCAAACTGATTGTCGACAAAGCCCTGCTTCCAGAGGCCGACTTTTCCGCCGACCTAGAAAAGATGCCAAACTTTGATGGCTACAATACTTACACGGGTTTCGATGACGAGGCATTTGGCACCATCTCCTACATAAAAGCAGCGCACAACTATTTATCATTTGGCCATTACCGGGTGCGCGCGCTATGGGATCCAAGACCTGAGGTTTTTCTTGAGCCGATACTTAACAAGCTCGCCATCGCTATCGATAAGGCCGACCTCGATTCAGCCCGCTACCTGAGTTTCATACTGAACATGCTGCTTGATCGTCAGGAAGCTGCTATCGATATGCTAAAAACGCTGGATTGCGCCGCATCACCGGAACGCGCAGCCCAGGTGAACATCGCCATACTTCAGGTCTACCGTCGCGCTGTCGGGCCCGGAAGCCCCGCCCTCAGAGAAAGCGTTGTGAATATGCTTGACGAGAAAGGCTGCGCAAAATGACTTTTGACTCAAAAGAGTTTCTGATCTTTTTTGCGGTCATCTTTGGCAGCTGGCTGTTTATTCGCGGTCAGGAACGGTGGATCCGTAATAGCTTTATGCTGCTGGCAAGCTATTTCTTTTATGGCTTCTGGAGTCCGCCGTTTGTCATCCTGATTCTGATTTCCACGCTGGTGGATTTCTATATCGGCAGAGCTATTGAGAAATCGTCGAACCAACGATTCCGCAAGCAGTTAGTGGGTGCATCGGTGGTAACTAACCTCAGCATTCTCGGCTTCTTTAAGTACTTTAACTTCTTTATCGACTCTGCGCTGATGGGTCTGCCGGAAGGCTCTTTCATGGCTCCGACCTTTGAAGTGCTTCTGCCCGTCGGCATTTCGTTCTACACATTCCAATCGATGAGCTATTCGATCGACGTGTATCGCAAACAGATTAAGGCCTCGGACTCGCTCCTAGACTTTGCTCTGTATGTCGCATTTTTCCCTCAGCTGGTTGCCGGCCCCATCGAACGCGCCGGCAACATGCTCAAGCAGTTTGCCAAACCGCCGCAGATGAACACGGCGAAGACGCTGGATGGTTTTGATCTGGTAATTCGCGGTTTCTTTAAAAAGATTGTAGTGGCCGACAACGTCGCACCCTTAGTTAATTTGGTGTTTGGCGATATCGACTCGGCAAGCACACTCAGTATGTGGATTGCCTGTTACGCCTTTGGCGTTCAGGTGTACTGCTGTCTCTTATACACATCTGACGCTGCCGACGA
>CAJXQV010000129.1 GCA_913058165.1 uncultured Chromatiales bacterium
ACCATAATCAGTGCGGTGAGGGTTAGTGCAGCAACCACTCCGGAGGTGCGGCCGCGACCTCCCGATTTGATGTTAATCAGGCTCTGGCCAATCATTGCGCAGCCGCCCATGCCGCCGAACAGTCCCGAGAGGAAGTTGGCGCCGCCCTGTGCGAAGCATTCACGGTTACCCTGACCCCGTGTTTCAGTCATGTCATCAATCAGCTGCAGGGTCATGAGCGATTCAATGAGCCCGACCATCGCCACGGTAAGTGATACGCCACCGATCAGCATAATGGTTTGCTGATTCCAGATAATATCCCCGGGCCATACCAGCATCGGCAGTGTGCCATCGAGTTCGGCGCTGCCCGTGCCTTCGAACAACACATCGGCAATGGTCTTGGTGCTCACCACATCGAAGTAGGTGAGCAGACTTACGCCCACAATCGCCACCAGAATGGAAGGCACGGCGTTGCTGATGCGGGGGAAGAACTGAATGATGAACATGGTGAGGGCTGCAAGGCCTGCCATTACGTAGAGCTGTTGCTCGGGCAACCAGTTGCCATCGACTCCACGGAATGAATCAAATTGTGCCAGCAAAATAAGAATAGCCAGACCGTTCACGAAACCCATCATCACAGGGTGTGGCACGAGTCTGATAAACCGGCCCAGTTTGAAAGCGCCCACTAAGCCCTGAATGATGCCGGCAAGCATGAGCGTGGCAAACAGGTATTGCATACCGAGGTTGTCGATGCCCATTGCGAGGCCATCCTGCGTACCGATATCGACAACCTTCGCAACAACGACAGCGATGGCGCCTGTAGCGCCTGAGATCATGCCGGGCCGGCCACCGAAGGACGAAGTGATAAGCCCGAGAAATACAGCAGACCAGAGCCCAACAATCGGGTCAACGCCGGCGATAAAGGAGAACGCGATGGCTTCGGGTACCAGTGCGAGCGCGACCGTTAAACCGGAGAGGGTGTCGTCTTTCCAGTTACCGTTCTTTTTTACGAAGAGGTTGAAAATCATTTGCAAATAGTTCGCTGTAACCGCGCTGTCGCGCAGCAGTTTGTGGGGTCAGTCGGGGTTTTAGGAGGCCGAGTTGAGCTCTGGACCTGAAGAAGGCGTGAACTATACCGAAATCTCAGTTTTCATGCGGGGTATTTCAGGCCAGATACTTATCTATGACTAATCTACTGATATAGGGTTGGAAGATGCAGAGGCTTCAACGGGTTTGAATGAAGTCCGCTTACCATTGGTCAGGTTTGATAGATGCTGCCATTATGGGCAGCCTTTTCGGTTATGGGCTAACCGGATTGTCAGTTTGGCGTTACTATTAGTGCTAATTCCCAATATTTGTCTTTATCTATGATTGAATTTCCGCCGTTTAGCCTAGCCAGTTTGGTGCTCACTGAGTTGGTCCTTACTTTTTTTATTGTGCTGCGTTACCTGTTGTTGGCGGGTTTCTTCTATTGGGCGTTGTGGAAGCGACCTGCTGAAAAAGTACATGCCCGCAGACTCGCAAAAAATGAGCCGTCTAAAAAAATCATGCGCCATGAGATTTATTGGTCGGTTGTATCTTCATTTATTTATGCTGCATCGGGCGTTTGGGTTATAGAGGCCTGGCGCAGCGGAGGCACGCAGATCTATTTCGATGTGTCTGAGTACGGTGTGATTTATCTGCTGCTGAGTTTGCCGATATACATGTTTCTTCACGATACCTATTTCTATTGGACGCATCGTGCCATGCATCATCCAAAGATCTTTCCGGTGATGCACAAGGTGCACCATGAGTCACGGCAGCCAACCCCATGGGCTGGCTTTTCATTCCATCCAACTGAGGCTGTGGTGGGCGCTTTAATCTTGCCAGTGTTGGTCTATACGATTCCTATTCATGTTGGCGTATTGATTGTCATGTTGGTGGTGATGACAGTAACTGGTATTACCAATCATGCGGGCTATGAGCTTTTTCCCGACAGCTGGATGCGTGGCTTTGTCGGCCGCCACTGGATATCGGCAACCCATCACAATGTGCATCACCTGAAATACAAAACTAATTACGCTTTGTATTTTCGCTTCTGGGATAGAGTGATGGATACAGATGAGATGGATGTGCCGTCAGATGCGGCACGAACCGATACGGTCTGAATCAGACTATAAAAAAAGGCCTCCATTTTGGAGGCCTTTTTTTAGTTAGAGTTTATGAAGCAAGCTTAGCCAACTCCGCTGAGTACAGCTAAAAACTCTTCGCCATAACGGTCGAGTTTTGACTGACCTACGCCACTGATGCTGAGCATATCGTCCAGATCTAGAGGTCGATTGGTGAGCATTTGCTTTAGTGTGCTGTCGTGAAAGACCACATAAGGCGGCACGCCATGCTCCGAAGCCAGGCGCTGCCGGCATTCGCGCAGCGCTTCCCACATAGGGAGGTCGGCTGTATCGATGTCGGCATCGGTGGCCGTCGAACGCACTTTGCCGCTGCCGCTGCCGCTTACCCTGAGTTTCTTCGGCGTATCAGCATCTATCCTGATTTCAATACTTTCTTCGCCTCGCAGAATGGCACGGGCACTCTCGGTTAATACCAGTGCGCCATAGCGATCGGCATCGGCTCGCAGGCAGCCATGCACGACAAGTTGCCTGATGACGGAGCGCCAAGTTTGCTGAGGCTTATCGGCACCTATGCCAAAAACGCTTAGATCATTGTGGCTGTGCTGTTTTACTTTTGGCGTGAGCTTGCCAAGTAGGATATCGACGATATGCGCAGCGCCAAATGTCTGATTGCTGCGGTATACGGCAGACAAGAGTTTCTGCGCATCTTTCGAGCCATCACGAGTGAGCGGCGGTTGCTGGCAATTGTCACAGTTGCCGCAGCTATCGATTGACGGTTCGCCAAAATAGGTCAACAACGGTGAGCGACGGCAGGCCGTGATTTCACACCAGCCGAGCAGGGTGTCCAGCTTTTGTCGTTCATGCCGCTTGTACTCTTCTGATGCTACCGATTCATCAGCCATTTGCCGGATCCTCACGACATCTTGTAAGCCATAGATCATCCAAGCTTCGGCAGGAAGTCCATCGCGTCCCGCGCGACCTGTTTCCTGATAATAAGCTTCAAGACTTTTGGGCAGATCCAGATGAGCGACAAACCGTACGTCGGGCTTATCAATACCCATGCCGAAAGCAATTGTGGCAACAATAATAAGACCGTCTTCATTCAGAAACCGGCGTTGATTCTCTGCACGGACATCGGATTCCAGACCGGCATGATAGGGCAATGCGGTAAACCCCTGTCGATTGAGTCGTTCGGCCGTGCTCTCGGTTTTCTTGCGTGAGAGGCAATATATAATGCCGGCTTCATTGCGATGCCGGGTTAAAAACTGTTCGAGTTGCTTGTTGGCATCGGTCTTTGCCTGCACTTGATAGCGGATATTGGGCCTATCAAAGTTGCTAACCAAGGTCTGCGCATCGGTGAGTGCGAGTCGCTGGATAATTTCTTCTCGCGTGAGTGCAGTGGCCGTTGCGGTAAGCGCCATTCTGGGCACACCCGGAAACCACTCCCCGAGCTCATGCAATGCGAGGTAGTCCTGCCGGAAATCATGCCCCCATTGCGAGACGCAGTGGGCTTCATCAATTGCAATCAGCGATATAGGCAGGCTCTGTAGCAGAGCCCGTGTGCCGGGTTGGATGAGTCGCTCCGGGGCTACATAAAGAAGTTTGAGCTCGCCGTTACGCAGCTGAGTTGTGATTTCCCGTTGTTGCTCGTGTGTGAGTGACGAGTTCAGAAAAGCAGCCGGTACACCCAATTCGTGCAATGCGCTTACCTGATCCTGCATTAGAGCTATCAGGGGCGAAACAATGAGGGCTGTGCCTTCAAGCAGTTGTGCCGGCACCTGATAGCAAACCGATTTACCGCCACCGGTAGGCATTAAAACCAGTGAGTCCTTGCCTTTTAAAGCACGATCAATGGCGACCTGTTGTTGGCCTCGAAATTCATCGTAGCCGTAAACGGTTTTTAGGATTTGTTGTGCGGAGGCTGTCACGCGCGAAGGATAGCAGGGAAACGCCGGAAAATGGGTTCACTCTCCATTGAGTTGGCTGATGCATTCTTGTGCAGACATGAGGTTAATGCCGATGGAGCTTAGTTCGTTCCATCCGTTCTCTGAGAAATTAGAGATGCCATCGGTTATCGCTACGACACGAAAGTCGCGTTCACTTGCTTCATAGACGGTGGCTCGGATGCAGTTGGGGTAATTGCACCCAGCGAGCACAATCGTTGTAACCCCTTGTGCCCGCAGCGTATCTTCCAGGCAGCTTTTATAGAATGCGCCCCAACGAGACTTGTAGATATACCACTCATTTGTGCCGATCTCTTGGGGCTGATTCCTTAGCAACAAATTATCATCTGGCGCAGCAGCGTTGTGAGGAAGCAGTTCGGGCGCGACTTCTCTGCCTTCGCTGCCCGCAAGAAACATTTGAGCGCCCTCGCTGAGTGCTTCACGTCGGCATAATTCCGCGTTAGATCCATCCGGCAGGTACAGTCGAAGAATATGAGCGATGGGTGCGCCCTTACTGCGGAAGGCTTGGCAGAGCCTTTTGATATGAGGTAAGGCCTGTCTCTTATACACATCTGACGCTGCCGACGATCTACTCTGTGTAGA
>CAJXQV010000130.1 GCA_913058165.1 uncultured Chromatiales bacterium
GTCGGCAGCGTCAGATGTGTATAAGAGACAATTTTTATATTCCAAATCCGATGAATCAGTCGTTAACTGCGCCCAAATCAAGCTCGGGATAGAGCTCATCCATCGACACCGACAAGCCGTTCGCCTGAACAATACGACAATGATGACGCTTCAACTCCCTAGGCCGCTTAGCACCACAGGAATGAGCAATAACACAGACCTCATGCTCCATCGTCCTCTGATAGCGAGCTACCCGCTCGGCTTTATCCGAGGGCACCAGGCCCCGCTGGAGTTTCTTATCATGCGTCGTAATGCCGGTAGGGCAGGTATTGCGATTGCACTGCATGGCTTGGATGCACCCTAGCGCAAACATAAACCCGCGCGCGGAAACAACAAAATCTGCGCCGGCGCATAATGCCGCCGCGACATATTCAGGATCGATCAGTTTGCCGCTTGCAATGATCTTGACTCTCTCCCGCAAGCCTGCGGCAAGAAGCGCATCGACAACTCTTGGCAAGCTTTCACGTATCGGCAGACCCACATTATCAATCAGCGGTTGTGGCGCAGCACCAGTGCCTCCATCACCAGAATCTATGGTAATAAAGTCCGGTGCGCTTTCGATACCACGGCGGTTAATCTCACGGAACAGATCCTGCAACCAAGAAAACCCACCCATCACCGCTTTAAAACCGACAGGCTTACCCGTGACCTCGCGGACATGGGCAATCATATCGAGCAGTGATGCCGCATCGCTAATCTCCGGATGTCGGTTAGGGCTGATGGAATCATATCCCTTCGGGATTCCGCGAATACGCGCAATCTCCTCAGTCACCTTTATACCCGGCAGCATGCCGCCCTTCCCTGGCTTTGCACCCTGGCTGAGCTTCAGTTCGAACATCCGAACCTGCTCTATTGCAGCGAGCTCGGCAAGTCTCTCGTCGTTGAGACTGCCATCGGCATTGCGCACGCCATACTTTGCGGTGCCCAATTGAAACACTATGTCAGCGCCGCCTTCAAGATGGTAAGGGGAGAGACCGCCCTCCCCCGTATTCATCCAGCAGCCCGCCTTCTTTGCGCCATGAGACAAAGCCAATATGGCCGGCTTTGAAATGGCACCAAAGCTCATTCCGGAAATATGAAAGAAGCGATTGGTTTCATAGGGCGTTTGACAATATGGACCGATCTTTACGGTCATTGGTGCAACGCTCTCCTCCGCCAAGGTTGGATAAGCTGTGTTGGCAAAAATCACCGTACCAACCCGCCGTAAATCACGGGTAGAACCAAACGCAACCGTTGTATCTGCGCCCTTAGCAGCCCGATAGACCCAGGACCGCTCAGCCCGGTTAAACGGCATCTCTTCCCGGTCAAATGCAAAAAAGTACTGCCGGAAAAACTCGCCGAGATGCTCAAAGGTATAACGGAATCGACCAACCACCGGAAAATTCCGCCGGATTGCATGCTTGGTCTGCAGCCGGTCCCTCATGTACATAATAATGATAGAAAGGAATAAGCAGCCTATGGCCACCACAAAACACAGGGCCAATAGCTCAAACACCCGCGATACGAAATCCATAACCCGCTCCTGTTGAATGCTTATAATGTAACGCATCGCAGGCACAAAACCAGAGCGATAACGTTACTGCTAACGAAAGGGATTCACGTTTTTAGAGAAGGCTATGCCCATGTTTTTACTGATACTGGCTGCCTGGATGCTTTAAAAGAATACAAATAAGCGGATTATTCGCTGGGACAATTGAATCCGTATTCATTACCTATTGTCACCCATTTACGTAATACCACGTATTTCTTCGTTCTTTACTTCTTCTTATAGTAGGTAGATGTATAAGAGGGCATTAGGTGAACAACAAAGAAGAAACTAAATTCTGCAAACCAATGATCTTGCGCAGTGCTTTGGCTGGGCCTCTGCTGCGCATGAACAATGACTTCGCCACAGCAGTTGGCTTTAGCGAGCATGAGCTTGCAAGTGGGAATTTGCTAAGCTGGATTCATCCTGAAGACCAGGCGTTACTGGAAAAGGTTCTGACGGCAGGAGATGGCTATGCACTAGCGCGGCATAGAACCAAGGGAGATGGCTGGCTCCCGCTCATTTTTCGGGCAAAGGTTCAAGACGGGCAAATTTCGGTCTTGGGGAGTTTTGATGAGGGTTTGCCTGCCGACCTTAGCCGAGAGGAAGGCGATTATTCTTATGCCAAACAAGCACTATCATCCACGCTTGAAGCCATGGTCCATGTTGTGGAGTCTAAAAATCCTGGGCTTCGTTGTTCGATCCTGTTAATCGACGAAGATGAAGAACATGTGATGGTAGGTGCAGGTCCTAGCCTGCCCGATAAATACAATGCAGCGGTCGAGGGACTGCGCATTGGTCCTGCAGTCGGCTCCTGTGGTACCGCAGCATTCTGGAGTGTGCCAGTTGTAGTAGAGAATATTGCTGAAGATCCACTATGGAAGGACCTGCGCAAAGCGGCGGCGATTGCCAACGTTGCTTCCTGCTGGTCGGTACCTATTAAGGCTATGAACAATAACGTATTAGGTGCGATGGCACTCTACGACGTGAAGCCAGCTGCACCGACACATCACCAAATGGACATGCTCGAAATGTCCGCTCGCATGGTTGGCCTCGCAATCGAACGCGACCGCTTGGAGGCTCAGCTTCGCGAGGCAGCTAAGATGGAAGCGCTGGGGGTGCTGGCTGGAGGAGTCGCGCATGATTTTAACAATCTTCTGGCCGCCGTCATCGGAAATGCCGATCTCGCCATGATGACCGTTGAGAAAGAGAGCCCAATCGTGCACAACCTCGACCAGATTGTAAACGCAAGTATCACGGCGACCGACCTGTGCAAGCAGATGTTGGCTTTCACGGGCCAAGGCGTCACCACGGTCGAGAAGTTCAACCTAAATAATGTGGTGCAACAAACTGGCGAAATGTTGCGTGCAGCTATGCCGAAGAAGGTCAACCTGAGCTTCAAACTAAGCGAATCTCCGCTTGGCATCAAGGCAGACAAAAGCCAAATGAGGCAGGTAATTATGAACCTCATTACCAATGCATCCGAATCTTACGGTAACGGTACCGGAACGATATCAGTGGGCACCGAAATACATAACTACACAAAGAAAGAGCTCGACCTTTTTCACCCCGATGCAAGCTTAGAGTCAGGCCAATATATTCGTATTTGGGTCACAGATAGTGGTGTCGGGATGAAACCTGAAGTCGTAGCTAAGATATTCGATCCTTTTTTTAGCGCTAAATCAGGCGGCCGTGGCCTTGGTCTGGCAGCAGTACAAGGCATTTTGCGTGCCCATAGGGGTGCTATCTCTGTAGACTCGACGCCTGGAGAGGGCACAACATTTGTCATTATCCTTCCGCATATCGATCTAGATACCCAAGAAGAGTCATTTGCTATGCGAACCGCTCCTCATGTTACTTCAAGGCGAATACTGATCTGTGAGGATGACGCGTTGGTGAGGGACGTACTTCTTACCGCAACTAAACGAGCGGGATACGATGTACTTGAAGCCGCGGATGGGCAGGAAGCTATAGACGTATTTAGATCTAACTCCGACTCAATCGATTGCGTATTGCTTGATTTCAACATGCCAAAGCTCAATGGAGAAGAGGTGTTTAAAGAACTCCGCAAAATTCGTGAAGATGCACGCGTAGTTCTCTGTAGTGGATTTACTGAACATGAAATATTGAGCCGTTTTGAGGGTTCAGGTATTGCAGGGTTCATCCAAAAACCCGTGCGAATAGACGCTCTACTAACGAAAATCAATGCTGTTATACAATAAACACACTTGCCGGGTGCAGGTTAGTCACTGCAGAAAATAATTCCCGTAGCACGCCGTTACGGCTTATTGTTTTTGCCCGCCTTAGAGTCTTCAGCAACGCGTATTTTTCGCCGCTGCCTAAGAGTTATAGTACGCCAAAGGCGTCGCCACTGCCGGAAACCGCTTTCCAAAAAAGTTGGCTGGTAATACTTCAGGTCTGCATCACTAATATTCTCGGTTGCAGAGCTATATTTAATTTTGATCCAGGCGTTGTAATCCATCCGTTTTAACAAACGAAACCACAACGATTCCCGCGAGGCACCGCGCATAAAAGCCAGACCGAAATCCAACAATATCGGCCTGCCGGCATCACTAACCATAAGGTTGTCCTTACGCTTAATATCGTTGTGGGTCACCCCTTCCGCATGCATCTGCTGAATGATTTGCAGCAACGCCTGCAAAAAATTTTCGCGGGCTGCATTATCTAACTGCGCATCACGAAACCCAATGCCCACTATGTACTCAAGCACCAGAAACCGGTCATCGAGCAGCCCATAGCAATGGGGTATACCCTCGATTCCGTTTACCCTCCGGTACGCCGCAAACTCCCGACGCAACATGCTCCGACCAATCCGATATTGCAACCCGGAACCCAGAGCTTCTTTAATTATTCGCTGACCTGAAGGACCTTCATAAAGATACACGGCGCCCTGATAGCCGGAACTCAGCGGTTCGCGCCGAGAACTCTGATCAGAAAGCCAGCGACGCAGGTCGCTGGCTTCAATAGGATCAATCTCTAACTCTTTAATACTCACGATAGACGACAACTGCGTTATCCCTGTCTCTTATAC
>CAJXQV010000131.1 GCA_913058165.1 uncultured Chromatiales bacterium
TACGAGATTGCCTCTTGTCTCGTGGGCTCGGAGATGTGTATAAGAGACAGAGTCCGATGACTGTCGCGTTACTGCCCCATAGTGAGACGCCCTTGGGAATAACGAGAAAAGCATAGCTGGTGCCATCCGCGCTAACTATTCGCGGCGCCAGGCGCACAGGCTGGAAATTGTCATTTTCGGGGGTGCTGCCAATGACATAGTCGTGGATAAAGTTTGCGTATTGTGCCGGTATAGTTTTGCCTAGCAGGTCTATGCTGTTGCTGTTAAGGATGTAGACGCTGACGTTGTTTGGTACGTTGGCTTCCTCGCGCATCCAGTCGATAAGTCCGGGTTCGCCCCGTTCGCGAAGCACCTCAGCAGCCTGATGAGCCAGCGTGCTATGTCGTGTTTCGACATAGCCTTGCAGTTCCCAGGTTGCAATCGCGCCAAAGCTCAATGCGCCAACAACGACAAACGCGGCCAATGCGCCACCAATATATAACGCAGTGCGAACGTAGAAACGTGAGTAGCTGAGTTGCACTAGTGCTCACCTGCCAGCGTTTCGCTATCTAATACATAGCCATGGCCGCGCAGGCTCCGAATACATTCCTTTTCAATGCCCGCCGCGGCCAGTTTCTTGCGCAGCTTGCTCACCAGTGTATCGATACTGCGGTCATAAGCTTCGATGGGGCGATTCAGTGCCAATTCGGTTAGCCGTGCACGCGAAAGAACCTCGTCGGGATGCCGCAGTAGATGTTCGAGCACATGCATTTCGGCAGCGGTGAGGCTAACTATGGCGTTGTTAACCGTAAGTTCGCAGCGCGCCACGCTGAGATTAAGGGGCCCCAATCCTAGGTCTGTTGTTATCGGCTCGGCGTTGCGTCCGGCACGTTTCAATATACCTTTAATCCGAATGGCCAGCTCTAAAGGGCTGAAGGGCTTGCTCAGGTAGTCATCCGCACCTTCTTTCAATCCATGGATACGGTCCGGTTCGTCACCGCGGGCGGTAAGCATGATGACCGGCGTATCTCCAGTTTCACGAAGACTCTTCAGTACATCAAAGCCATTTATTCCGGGCAGCATGACATCGAGAATAATCAGGTCAGGTTGCAGCACCGGTATTCTGGCGACGCCATCCTCACCACTCGCAGCAGTGCTGACAGTAAAGCCCTGCAATTCGAGAAATGCAGACAGCATGCCCGACAGTTCGGTGTCGTCGTCGATGAGCAGGAGCTTGGCAGTTGTGTCAGTCATTGTGCTTTCCATGTTGCAGGTAGCTTAGCTGATTCTCCGGCAGATTGACCTGATGCATGAGCGCCATAAGGAAGCCGCGTGGTCTGGAGCCGTCGGTTGTGTTGCCGCAACAGCAGCTGCTCATGACGATATAGCCTCAATCCATACAAATTGTGAATCGGTCCCATTAAATTTTAAAGCGTTAACCGTCTGTTGACACACAAGAAATGGCAAGTCGCATAGACTAAAACCCTGATGATTGGAGAATGCCATTATCGAACTTCAAAGGAGTGAGCACGATGAGTAACGACGGAGTTTCTGCAACTGACAAAGGCGGCCTGATGGGCATGCTTTATCGTCCGCCATGGGTAGGCTTATTGGCGTTTCTTATTGTTTTTATCGTGCAGGCGCTTGGGCACACCGTAATGATTGTTATGGAAGATGTCTGGCCGGGCGAAGAGTATATATACGAATCTGCATTTGCGATGGGCTTGTTCGGTGCGTGGTTGTTATTCGTTGGCATGCGCAGCGAAAACGAAGTGACGGCCACCTGGCTGGGCTTTTGGGCGGGCACGTTCCTTTGGACGGGCTGGGTAGAGTTCGCGTTTGTCTGGGCGGGTAATTTCCTTGCTGTTCCCGACTTGATGGATCCGAACCTTCCGGGAGAAATTGCGACTAAAGCCGAGTACTTGGTAATGATGTCGTCAGTTGGCGTGCTTGGCGCTACCTTGGTGTACTTTCTGTTAAATCCCGAGACCAAATGCAATATGTTTCTTTGGTTTCAGCGCAATATGGGACTCAAAACAGGCAAGCCTACTAAAGGGTTTAAGCGTAACTTTGCGGCCATCACCGCACTGGAAACAATTTACGTTATTTGGTTCTTTTATCTGGTCTTGTTGTTTTTGTATAACGAGGATATTGCCGGCGAAAAGTCGCCTGCGGCTTATACATTTTTCTTCTTGAATACAATTTGGGCTGTGTATCTGTTTCAGCGTTTAATGAAGTTCTGGAACGTAACCACCGCCATCCGCTATGGAATACCGACGGCGATTATTGCCTGGAATACCGTTGAACTGATGGGGCGTTGGAACCTTTTTGTTTCGATCTGGGAAAAACCACAGGATTACGCACTGGAGATGTCACTGTTTACCGTGGCAGTGATTATCGCTGCGGTGCTGGCGGTGAAGACGCCATCCGGGCAGAAAGCCAGGTTGTCACGCGAGGAGTTGGCGGGCAAGTAAGGCAGCGAACACTGGCAGACTTGCCCTGTATGGTGCTGGGTTGTTCTAATAGAGTCGCACAGAGGCAATTGCTTCTGTGCGACTTTTTTATTAAAGGTGGTGGAGATGTTTGTATCGACCGAAAGTAAGATCCTTTTTGTTTTGGGCTGCGTATTTCTGGCAACTGCCGGCGCGTTTGCCGCATTCGGGTTTCACGGTCCGGTTGATGTTCTGCCGCTGTCGAAGCGGGCTTCATGGGCTTGGGCAGTAGAAATGCAGTATTACCATGGCGCGGGGCTTCTGTTTGTCGGGTTACTTATGCACGTGCTCGGAGTTTCATGGTTGTTGCGTATTGCCGCTGGTTTGATGGTTGTCGGAATACTTATATTCTCCGGGCTAATTTATGCGGGTTCGCTGGGCGCGCCTGAGGCGTTAGGGGAGGCCGTTCCCAGTGGGGGATTTATGTTGATGGTTTCCTGGCTCGTCCTCGCAGCAGCGATTGTTATGCATCGCAACTGAGACAGTTGCATCAGGCCCTTGGTTAAGTGCGAGGTTGCGTAATCTCGCAACCGCAGGCTTCGGTGAACCCCGAATGGATAGGAGGTATTGAGGTGCTATACAATCGACACTTAGATAGACGTGGGCACCTAAAATGAAAAAACTATTTCTAGTGCTGGCGTCATCCATGGGTCAGGCTATGAGAGCTTACTGTGGGTCGGAGACTGCCGGTTCAGTTAATGTATATGCCCCGTCGATCAGTGCGCTCAAAAACACTTTTAGTAAGGGGAGCGCAGTCGGATTCTAAAAGTGGCTCGCCAACCTGTGGGCTATGTGCACCGCAGTGCAAGTAATAATCGTTCACGGTTTAATCAGGGGTAAACAGCTCGCATGAACCTAAAAGTGCCAAATATTGTTGCTGTTGCTGCAGGTTTTTTGCTTGCTGCCTTCTTTTTGCTGGTCTTTGCCTTGGGGGTAGCTGTGCAGCGCTACCAGTTGCCGGGCTATCGCTTACTGAATGAGGTCGAAACCGCGCTTAGGGTATCGGTTGATAAGACGATAGGTGAGCTGCCTTGGTATTACCAGCAAAGCGAACGTATCGATATCATCGAAAAGTATGATGAGCGGGAAGATTCATCCGGTCTGAATTTAGTTACTGCAGTTGGGCCGGACAGCAGCCTGATTCTGAAAGTAATGGATATGGGCGGTGTAACTATCCATGAGTGGGCTGTTGACTGGTTTGATTTATGGTCTGATGCGGAGCATCTGGATGATGCCGACCTTCCTAAGTCTCGTCCGGGCACCCACATTCATGGCGCTGCTATTCTGCCGCAGGGAGACGTGGTATTTAACTTTGAGAAGCTCGGGATGGTCAGGTTATCCCGCTGTGGAGAAGTCCAGTGGCGGCTGCCCTATCGAACACACCATTCCATTTTTATTGATGAAGAAGGCTTTATCTGGACAGCGGGGCAGAGTGAGGATGTTGGAGCACGTGATGCTTATCCCATGCATCTTCCTCCTGTACGTGAACCGATGGTAGTGAAAGTTTCGCCAGAAGGTGAAATTGTTCAGAAGATATCTGTATTTGATTTGTTGGCTGAAAACGATCAGTTGGCGCTGTTGTATATGCGTGCATCCAGTATATACAACACGATCACCGATGACACTTTGCATCTAAATGATGTCGAGGTTTTTCCATCAACAATGGAGGAGGGTGTTTTCAAGCATGGAGACATCATGTTGTCGCTGCGGAATATTCATACTGTTTTGGTTTTCGATCCTGAGACGCTGAACATACGCTTTATTAAAGTCGGTGGTTTTGTGCGACAGCACGACCCGGACTTCATCGATGGCAATACCATTACTGTGTTCGATAATAACAACATTGCTCGACGTGGCGATGGCCAGCAAAGCCGGATCATTGAGGTTGATGCGCGCAGCGGTAATAGCAAGTTACTTTATACCGGTAATATTGGACAACCGTTCTATACCCACATCATGGGCAAGCATCAGTGGCTCGACAACGGCAACTTGTTGATTAGCGATTCGATCAGTGGTCGTGGTTTCGAGGTTGATACTGACGGACAGATACGTTGGGAGTATATTAATCTGGTAGACGATGGCCTGGTTGG
>CAJXQV010000132.1 GCA_913058165.1 uncultured Chromatiales bacterium
CGAGATTGCCTCTTGTCTCGTGGGCTCGGAGATGTGTATAAGAGACAGTAGTAAACCTGCATGTTAATAATCCTTAGTGATCAGTAGGGTTGCGGTCAGCAGCAAACGCCTTTGAGGCTGCCGCATAAAACCGGAACAAGACTATACGGCTGGAACTTTGTTGCGTAAATAGCAATATATGAAAAACAGTTTTGCGTTTAATGCAATAATGAGCAGATGGACCACCGCCAGCTGCAACAATTCGTGACTCTGACAGAAACCCTGCATTTTGGGCGCGCCAGTGAGTTGAGTCATCTCAGCGTTTCAGCGTTCAGCCGGGGTATCCGGCAGCTGGAAGACAATTTGGGTGTGCTGCTGTTTCTGCGTGATAACCGTTCGGTAAAGCTTACCCATGAGGGAGCATTGTTTCTGGCCTATGCCCGAGAGGCTCTGGGTGATTGGGAGACCATTCGCAGCACTTTGCTTGAAGAAGCCGAAGAGCTGCATGGTGAAGTGAGCATTTATTGTTCTGTGACTGCGAGCTATAGCTTTTTATTCGATCTGCTGAGCGAGTTTCGCACTAACTTTCCGCGGGTAGAGATCAAACTTCATACTGGGGATCCGGAGCATGCGCTGAGTCGTGTGCAAAGTGGGGCTGAAGATATTGCGATTGGTGCACGCCCGGAGCGTCTGCCTCCCGGAGTGGCATTTAAGTCGATTGCGGAATCCCCGCTGGTGTTTATCACATCGGTGAGTGGCGAGTTTTCTAGCTTGTCACAGCAAAAATCGACAGCGAAAAACTGGGCGGGCGTGCCGATGATACTTTCGGAGAGCGGCTTGTCACGACGTCGTGTGGAAAGCTGGTTTCGTAAGCTGGGCATTGAGCCCTCTATCTACGCGCAGGTCACGGGCAATGAGGCTATTGTTAGCATGGTGAGCCTGGGTTTCGGCGTTGGCGTTGTGCCGCAGATCGTGCTCGATAACAGCCCGCTGGTTGAGAAGGTGCGGATTCTGGAGGTAGGGCCAAAGCTAAAGCCTTATGAAGTTGGCTTGTTTACCCGTCAGCGGCAGCTGAAAGGGCCGTTACTTAAAGCGTTTTGGCACGGGGTGGCATAGGCAGTACCGATTGTTGTAGGATTTCACGCATAAGGCGCTGTTGCCTATTTAAGGGGATACGATGAATACTGAAGTGACACAAATACCGCATGGCGTGCTGGGTGATATTCAGGCCAATAGTGGTGCGGCAATCTGGTTGGGTGCACTGCTCATTTTTATGGGTTTGCTCGCAATAGCAGCACCTGCCATTGCCGGTGAAGCGATAACAATCCTGGTGGGTGTGGCACTCATTGTCGGCGGGTTAGGCCAGAGCTATATGGCGCTTCGTGTTGGTTTATTTACTAAGGGGTTGGTTGCTTTCGTGCTCGGAGTGCTCACCGCAGTGGTCGGTGCGTGGTTAATGTTGCAGCCGGTAGAGGGTCTTGCGGCATTAACTCTGGTACTTGCCGGGTTCTTTATTGCCGCCGGCGTGTTGGAATTTATCGCTGCGTTCGCCTTGCGACCGGGTCACAGTTGGGGTTGGCTTTTTGGTAGCGCAGTGCTGTCCTTTGTATTAGGCGTATTGATCTGGCAGCAATTCCCTGTGTCGGGGACATGGGCTCTTGGCACCTTGGTGGGGCTGCGTTTGTTGATGAGCGGCTGGATGCTTACTTTTCTTGGCCTAACTGGCCGGAAGCTGGCGAACGGTTTGTAGCTCGCATGAGGCTTGGGGGGTGAGAGTTTTCCCTGGGCTTTTCATGTGTGCGCTTTCTCTATCGCACACGCGCAAGTGAATAGCGATGCTTACCGTGACTACTTTCTGATCGGTCAGTTCGGCGAGGTTTGCACCCTGTGGGAGGCGGTGGTGCTGTGTGAAGCACGGCAGTCCTGCGCCAAGTTCTCCGGACAGTACCTGGCTTAAGTAGCCGCGCGAGTTGACTGCATCAGCTGGCATGCCTAGCTTGTTATTAAAGGATATTGGCATGGAATATAAACATATTAGTTTGCAACCGATTTCGGGCTCGCTCGGCGCTATTATTAGCGGCGTTGATTTGCGTGAACCATTAACTAATGGGGTGTACGCTGAGATCAAGCACGCATTATTGGCAAACCTGGTTATCTTCTTTCGTGATCAGGAGATTACACCTGATCAGCAAATTGCCTTCGGCAAGCGTTTCGGCGACCTGCATGTGCATCCTTTTATTCCCTCGCTGCCGGGGCATGATGAAATCCTTCAAATGAAGGCGGAGTCGGGTGATAACCCTTACCTGCGTTTGTCCAATGCCTGGCACCCTGATCTTAGCTATACATTAGATCCGCCGTTAGGCGCGATTCTTCGTGGTGTGACGATACCAAGTCGTGGCGGCGACACCATGTGGGTGAACCTGTATAAGGCTTATGACACGCTGTCGGAGAAGATGAAAGCGATTGTTGCGGATCTGGTGGCTTATCATGACCTCACTAAGACTTATCGCCCGGAAGATCTGCGCACGAAGGCGGGTGCCGAGCGTTATGCGTCGACCTATCAGAATACCCCGCCTGCGGAGCAGCCTTTGGTTCAGGTGCACCCTGAAACCGGCAAGAAGCTGCTGTATCTCAGTGAGCTAACCACCACCAGTATTAAGGGCCTGCATCCGCGTGAGAGTGATGCGATTCTGAAAATGCTGTTTGAGCACCTCGACTGGAAAGAGCTGCATTGCAGGTTTTATTGGGAGCCCAATTCGATTGCGATGTGGGATAACCGCTGCACCTGCCATTACGCGGTTCGTGATTACGATGAGCCTCGTGAGATGCATCGTGTAACGATGCTTGGCAAAACCTTTAATTAGGGCTCGGCTCTGCAAAACCGCGGAGCGACTTCGGAAGGTCTAAATCTTCTCTGCAACAATCCCTGCATGATCTTTGCCGGTGCGCCACTGGGTCGCGCTATTAAGAAAGCGTGCTTCCAGTGTTTTAAATCCGCTTGCCTCACAAACCCGCTTTAGAATGTCGGGATCCATCGGGTTAATAAATGTTGGGTGTTTGGATGCATCGGTGCCTGGCGACAGGAAGTCGGCGTAGTTATTGAAGTAAGCCGGCCAGTCTTCTCCTGCCGCTTTGCGCTGCTCGTAGTCAGCAGACTGTGCTGCCCAGGGGCCGGTGTAGGGTGAATCAGCAATTAAGAACAGACGGCCGCCGCGTTTTAGCCAGCGGTGCATTTTGCGGACACTGGCTTCCACATCGTTGCCATTAAGAAAGTGCAGTACCCGGGAAGCGATGATGGCACCAAAGCTCTGCTCCGGAAAATCGATGCGAGGTAGGGCGCCAGCAACACAGCGAAACCTCGATGTTGCATCGGCCGGAATGCGTTGACGCAGAATCTCGAGATGTTTGGGTTCTATATCACTTGCACAGACACGCGCGCCTTGATCCAGAGCGGCGAGGGTTGCGATACCGTATGCGCAGCCTATATCAAGCACTTCGGTATGGACGCTCGCCGCATAGGCCACAAAACTTTGTGAGACCTCATCGAGCGACTCAGTCATCCAGCCGGTATTGTTGAGCGTTGGGATCAGCCCTTTTACCGGTGAGGCGGGAAGCAGGTCATCAGTTTTATTGTCGCTCATTAGTTTCTGCCTGGTCTGTTGCATATTGGGGTTTATCGCGGCCGTTTAGCTGAGCTCCGCAGCAGGCAAGCGCACTGTAACGCAGAGGCCACCGCCATCACGGTTGCGAGCAGTTACGCTGCCGTGGTGATGTTCAATCACACGTTTGACAATGGCAAGCCCAAGCCCAGTGGACGGTTGGCTGGGCTGTCCGGCATTGAGCTTAACGTAGGGTTCAAATACCCGTTGTAACTGTTCGGTATCAATGCCCGGCCCGCTGTCTTTAATGGTTACTGCGATCTGTGATTGCCCGGAAGCGTCACTTTCCCGCCATGCCTTAATGCTCACGCGACTGCCGGCGGGCGCAAACCGTATGGCATTGCGGATAATGTTTTCAAAGCCACGGCTGATCAGTTCCGGATCGCCGATAATGGTTAAATCGGGCTCCGCATCGAGCTGCAGTTCGCAGCCGGCATTGCTTGCCTCGACCTGTTCGGTCGCTACTATATCCTGAAGCCGGCGGTTAACCCGCAGCAACTGCTGTTTAATTGTTACCTGATTATCGAGACTGGAGTAACGCAGCATTTCACCTATGACGCGATTCATCCTAGCGATTTCCAGTTCGATTTGACCGCGTTCGTTGACGGGTGATTCGTTACGTTCCGCAGCAAGTTCTATTGCCGCTTGCAAGCGGGCTAGCGGCGAACGCAGTTCATGAGACATTTCCTGAAACAGGCTTTCCCGACCTTCGATGAGTTGCTGCAAACGACCTGCCATCCGGTTGAAATCCGCGGCCAAAGCACCGAGCTCATCATTTCTGCTCGAAATACTTTCCGGTACACGAACGCCGACATCACCGGAAGCCAGTTCGCGGACAGCCATCTGCAGTTCGCTCACGGGCCGGCTGATTGTGCGGGCAATAAGCCATGCGACAC
>CAJXQV010000133.1 GCA_913058165.1 uncultured Chromatiales bacterium
CGAGATTGCCTCTTGTCTCGTGGGCTCGGAGATGTGTATAAGAGACAGCGATGATGGCAGACTCTCTGGCTCAACCGAATACTGCAACAGCTCTTCCAGCGCGGTAATTTTGCGGCCCTCACGCGGTGAGTACAGCGTAAATGCGCTGCCCTGCTGCCCCGCTCTGCCTGTGCGCCCAACGCGGTGCACATGCACCTCTGGATCATGCGCGAGTTGGAAGTTAATCACAGCATCAAGACTCTCGATATCGAGCCCGCGTGCGGCAACATCGGTGGCGACCAATACGGTGGCGCTGCCATTAGCAAAACGCACCAGTGTGCTGTCGCGATCGCGCTGTTCCAAATCACCATGCAAAGCCAAAGCAGAAAAACCGGCCTCGACCAATTGCTCTGCGAGTTCGGCAACCTCCTTCTTCATATTACAAAATACAACCGCTGAATTAGGTGCGTGCTGCAACAACAGCAACTGCACCACATTAGCCCGGTCTTCGGCGCTGTCATTGACGAGGTAAAAATGCTGTTCAATAGTGCTGTTGTCATGACCCGCCGCCACCTCAATCGTGACCGGGTCCAGCATTACACTTGAGGCAACCGAACGAATTGAATCGGGGAAGGTTGCACTAAACAAAAGCGTCTGCCGCTGCTCTGGAACCTGCTCAATGATGTTCTCGATACTGTCCTGAAAACCCATGTCGAGCATCCGGTCGGCCTCATCCAGCACCAGTACTTTCACTGCATCAAGCACAAGCGTTTTCTTACGCAGATGATCCTCAATGCGACCGGGCGTGCCCACAACAATATGCGCGCCGTATTCCAATGATGCGGCCTGTGGCCGAAACGGTGCTCCGCCGCATAACGAAAGAATCTTCACATTCGGCGTTGCGCGCGCCAATTGCCTAATGGCCTTAGCCACCTGATCTGCCAGCTCCCGGGTAGGACAAAGTACCAGCGCCTGCACATCAAATATTTGGGTGTCGAGCACGGAGATCAAACCAAGACCGAAGGCCGCCGTTTTACCCGAACCCGTGCGCGCCTGGCCAATAACGTCTTTGCCCGAGAGAATATGCGGCAGGCTCTCTGCCTGAATCGGAGTCATCTCGATGTAACCGAGAGACTCCAGGTTTTTAAGAATACCCGGTGCGAGCTCAGCGGCGAGATCGCTAAACGAATTACTCATCATCAATTTCCTTTACGCTTAGCTGCTCTGCGCCTTTGGGGTCAAAGCCCTCGTCAGAGCCATCCATCGCTGCCCAACGAACCGGGGCTGCATTGGCATCGGCAATTTCATTACCGTCCGCATCGAAATACATTCTGCGTAACTCCTCTCCAGTACTGCTATAAACAACCCGTTCAATGTTGTTATCTGCTTCGTCGTAGAGGTAATCGATAGCGGCTTTGAGCACGTCGGCGCTCGCGTAGGTTTCAATGCGAACTACGCGGTTATTCGCGTCGAAAACCCGCACAGTCTGCGCACCATCGTCAAAGGTTTCTGTCTCACGGCGCATGCCGGTCTCCGGGGAAATTGCTCAGCGAATGACCCGGGGGAAATACAGGGTCAATAGATTAGTTGGGGCTATTAAACGCGATGCTCCCGGCAAACACAAAACAAGCCGATGGCCAACCGACACTACTGAGGCAATATGCCGGCTGACTCTCGGGGAATTCATGTATCGAGTTGCTGCTGAATCTCTGCATAAGCAGGCGGAAAGCCGCGCCCACCTCGCAAATCATTCAGGCCCAGCTGAGCAGCAACAAATTCAGCCTGTGCAGATGCCGCATTACAAGCCGGCGGCAATAGATCGCGCTTGCGCACGGAACCGGCCCGCTGGTAAAGCAAAGCATCTGCAATGCGCCAATAGCAGCAACTGCGGCAGTGCAATCGAGGACGCCTGCCAATAATTCCATGCGATTGATCTGCAAGGCCAACGGATTGCCTAAACGCAGCGAAGCTTCATCCGGAGTGACACGCGCTCAACAATGCCACCCGGATATAACAACTATAGGCACATACCGCCATCGAGAATCATTGTGGTGCCGGTCACAAATGAGCCACGCTCAGAGATGAGGTAAGCGGCAGCTTCACCGGCATCGTGCTCAGGATCGCCAAAACGGCCAACGTGATGTTTGGCGGCGTTCTTTTGCTGAAACTCCGGCATGGCATCATGAAACTGAATAGCCTTCTCGGTTTCGAAGACACCGAACAACAGCGTGTTCACGCGAATGCCCTGCCGTGAATACTCCAGCGCTGCAGCCTGAGTTAAGCCTTCAACTGCGCGCTTTGACGCGATGTACGGCGCCATGCGCATACCCGTATCACGGGTAGCACCTGAGCTGATATTAATAATGGAATAGTTATCGCCGGTCTCGGCACCCTGTGCGAGAAACTGTTTAATGGCAAATTTCATGCCGAGATAAGTACCGGTAATGTTGGTATCGACAACCTGCTTGAAACTATCCAACGGCTCATCACCCAACATTTGGAAATCACCCGGATAGACGGCATTATTAATAATAGCGTCGAGTCGACCGAAAGTATCAACAGCAAACTTAACAAGATTTTCGTTGTCAGGTTCTTTGCTGATATCCATTTGGAAATAGGCAACCGCATTATCTTTAACGCCCGCGGCTTTAGATAAGCGAGCTAAGGCTTCCTCGCCTGTATCGGCATTACGACTGGTAATGACAATGTTTGCTCCGTACTTGGCCAGGCGTGTAGCCATACCAAAACCAATACCCATTGTACCGCCGGTTACAATAACAACTTTACCCGCGAGTTCTTGTCCGTTCTGCATAGCACTTCCTTCTGATTGTTTACGTTTTGCCATTTTCGGTTTTGGGGCAGAGCCGTCAGCTGACGGAGCCACACCACCATTTTGTTTTGCCTGTAACTCTTCCATGAGCTCAACTGAGACAAAATTCGTGCCCTTCTCCCGAGCTGCTTTTTCGGCATTCTTAATGATCATAGGCTGTATAAAGCCTGGCGCTTTCTCGATCATTGCCAGTGCCTCCTCCTCCCATTCCATCGTTGCCTTGGATTTTGCATCGCGTGGCACCACAGGCTCTGACTTGCCATAGTCCTTGCCACGACTGGGCGTGACGGCATCAATATCGACAAACTTCAAATCCTTTATCGAGACCTGGGTGATGTCAGCCGGGTTTAGCAATGCCACTGTCGGGTAAGCCCAGCCTTTATTGTCAGCCTTACGCTTTGGCGAAGGGATAATACGAACCTTGTCTGCAATGGGCTGCAATTTATTGCGGTCAATCTGCCAACCCTTATTGCGCATCCGCTCCATCAGGCCCCAGTAGGTGAGCATAATTTTATCTTCGTCGTGGGTGTAGTAGCCATCCGGATTCGGACCGTCCGGCGCGACTAATGGGCGCTGCTGCTCTGCCAACACTTTATCCTGATGAATGTTTTGCAGGTTGCGCCGCGTATGCTCAGTATCGAAGTCTGGTTCCATGCGGTAATTACGCAGAAAAACATGTCGCATCATGGTGCGATGCTCATCAATCGGTGTGGTGAATTCATAAAAAACATTGAACTCGCCAGAACCGATGCCGCCGATCTCAACCTGCCCACGCAAGGTGAAGCCTGGCACAAAGTAGCGCATGATCGATTCAACCTTAGCGCCCTTCTCACGCATCTCACTCCACACGCCTTCGCTTGGGGCCGGGTTTACCTGCATCACCGATTGGAAGCCATGCTCGGTTGCCGTGACCACATGATCGGGTGCCTGAATGGGGTTCTCATTGCCCTGAAACAAAATGCCGTGGACCACAGGCAGATGCACGTAATCGAGATTGGCAAACTTGCAGGTGTGGTAATCGGCCTCCCAAACTTCTTCATTCAGCGTGTGCCGCCACGTATCGTCTGCCCACTCCGGCATAGCAAAAATCGGAGAGGCTTCATCGGGCTCATCACCCAGACACACCCAGATACAACCGTACTTCTCGACTGTCGCGTAGGCGTCGGTTTTAACGCCCGGCGCCACCACCTGAGGCTCATGATCTGAACGTGACGGCACCAGCGTACAGCTGCCCTCACCGTCAAAACGCCAACCATGAAACGGGCAGCCCAGTGAACCGTCTTTATAGAGAATGCCATCGGCCATACTGGCGCCGCGATGCGGGCAGACGTTGCTGATGCAACGCGCTGCGCCACCCATCTCACGAAACAACACAAAATCGGCACCAAGCATGGTGACCTTAATGGGGTCTTTATCCAGATCTTTCGAATAAGCCGCTACATACCAAACGTTTGTATACACGTTAAACTCCTAACTGCTTGCGGCGCGAAATAACGCTGCCGCCTGCTTCACAACAACGGTGCATTCCTGCGGCGAAATACCCAGCATCCGCAACACCAAACATTGAAACTCGCGCACGGCATTTTTATCGGCCGTACCGTTTAATACATCCTGCACCACCGCCAACGCAGCACCGCGAATTGTGATTGCCACAGTGCGGGCACCTGTCTCTTATACACATCTCCGAGCCCACGAGACA
>CAJXQV010000134.1 GCA_913058165.1 uncultured Chromatiales bacterium
CGAGATTGCCTCTTGTCTCGTGGGCTCGGAGATGTGTATAAGAGACAGGTGTTCAATAGCGCGTTGTCGGCAACCAGCACCTATTTGATCTACCGTTATCTGAGGCATGCACAAGCCACCCGACCGCTGAAGCAGGTGGTTTTGGGTCTGGATTTTCTGTCGTTTAATGCGGAATTGGCGAAGACCATGTCGTTGGACGAACGATTGCTAAGTGTTGATGAGTCTGGGCGAAGGAATCCGGATTTTTTGTTGTCCCGAGTGTTCCAGTCACTCTATTCTTGGAATGTTCTTATAGCCTCGGTATCTGTGCTGTCGGCTAACCGGAAAGAGGTTAACCGCAAAGTAGACCCTGAAACCTACTCACCGCCACTGGCTCGAAACGGAGTTATGCAGCCGGATAGTTTTCTTTCCAGTTTTTGGCTGCCCTTGCGGGAACGGGCTTATGGGACTCTTCGTCAGTATCTGACCAAGCTCTGGGTTCCGGAGCAGGGCTTTACCTTTAGCGATGAGGAAGGTGTCGAGACCGACCTATTGGGTTGGTATAGACAAACTGTTCGTTATGCGTATGAGGAAGATATCGACTTAAGGTTGTTCATCAGTCCATCTCATGCCTATTTGTTTGAAGCTATTCATGCGAGTGGACTTTGGGGAATCTGGGAAGAGTGGAAGCGATTGCTGGTTGCCATTAACGAGGAGGAGGCCAGCAGAGCTGGGCGTGAGCCCTTTCCAATATGGGACTTCGCAAATTACAATGACTATAGCGCCGTGACGGTGCCGATGGCAGCAGGCAAAGATGTCGGCATGCGGGATTTTTGGGATGTGGGTCATTACCGTCAGAAAATGGGTGATGTTGTGCTCGATCGAGTGCTCGGTGATGCGCCTCTCGCAGGCTTCGGCGCGCGCCTAAACGGAGCCAGTATCGATGATCATCTGGCCAGTATTCGCGAGTCCCGCGAGGTTTATCGCATTGAGTATGCGGAAGAAGTGGCAGAACTTGACACTGCGTTAAGCAATATACTGACGGATGATACACCGCAGTAAAATGAATCGATCATAAGTCTTGCTGTGAAAAAAACCGCGTAAGCCTCACGATTTAGTTAGAATAAGACCACAATGAATCAGTCTAATCGTCAAAATCGTTTTATTTTCATGCGGCGCCGCCCACAAAGCCTTCTCGGGCAGATCGGCGCCTTTGTTGTTGGTGTCACGGTGTTGGCCGTGTCGTTTGTGTTCGGTGCCTTTATATTGGCGGCAGTATTCGGCTTTGTTCTGTTGTTGGGGCTTGTCGCCATAGTTCGTGGGTGGTTGCTGAAGCGGCAGATGAGTTCGGACCCGGGTGTTTCGCAGAGTAACGGCGAGACAAGCGGGCATGATGTCATTGACGGTGATTTTACGGTGATTGAAACTCAGCGCAGCAATCGAAAAAACGATTAAACGCTTAAATAGATTCGTCGCTGAAGACTATAAAGCGGTGCAGCAACGCTGACGAGTTTTCAGCAAAATGTTTTTCAGGGGTTGGCTTTGGCAATTTTAGATAGAGACCGTCGCAGACGACGGCGCAAGCGCAGACTGGTTTACAGTCTTGTTTTTATTCTCATCGTTACTGGCTTCGTGTGGTTTCTTAAGCAGCGTTCAACCACCACTATCATGGTCGTTACCCATGCTGAAGTCGAAGCGGGTGTCGAGAACCCTGGTCTCTCCCCTGAGGGCCGAATTCGTGCCAATGAGCTGCTTCGTGTGCTCGGTGATGTGAACGTTACAGGCGGCTTAGACGCCGTATTCGCCACCCGTTGGCGTCGTACGCAGGAGACTGCGGAGCCTTTATCGTACTTGGTTAATAAGCCCTTACAGATTATTGATCCTGCTGAACCAGGAAAGGTTTATGAGCTGTTGCAGGAGGATTACAAAGGTAAGGTCGTACTGTTAGTCGTTGATCCCGACGATGTACAGCCTTTGGTGGCAAAGTTTGAGGGCAGCGAGGGTCTGACGCCTATTGCCAATCGGGAGCATGACAGTATTTATATACTGAGCTTGCCCTGGTTCGGCAAGGAAAGGACGCTGCAGCTCCGTTACGGCAGGCCGTATATAGGGCCGCAACCTGACGCGGTTGAGTAAGCTGCCCGCCTGTTTGGTTACGGCTTACGCCAGTGCTTTTAATACTGACAGCAAAACCTCGTATTACCACGCTCACATTTAATTAAAGCAATGAGTTGATAATTGCGGCGGCTCGCAATTATCGGTATTCTGACCCCTAGACATCATCACTTAGCAGTGATGCTTCAGCCGTAAATCAAGTTGTAATAAACCCGCTATATATGCTTAACCACGATATCGGCATACTGCTGAAGGCACCGACGATACGCCAGCTCAGGGCCGGAGCAACATGCGTCACTATGGGAACAATGGCATGGTGCTCATAAGCGCCATATTGTGCTTTCGATGCATGGTCTGGATTATTGGCAGATCAGTCCATTGAATTGATAGTTCGGCAGTAAATCAAGCCCCGGTAGCTCAGTGGATAGAGCGTCCGCCTCCTAAGCGGAGGGTCGCAGGTTCGATTCCTGCCCGGGGCACCATCCTTCTAAGCGAAAGCTGGCGCAATCGGGTTGCGAAAGTTGAAAGCCGAAGGTTTAAGTTGTTGTTTGACGCCGGAGTTGGTCATTTTCACTTAGGTGGTTTGGATCGGTCTGATTTCGAAGGGGAATTGTGGTGCGAGCAAAAGGAGTGGTTCGGGCAGTCGCGCTGGTCGCTGCTGTTGTAATTTTCAGCCAGTTAAGCGGTGTCGCCACAGCAGGTGAGAAAACGTTCGAGGTTTATGGCTACGCGGAACTTGATTATATTCAGGATTCTGGGCGGGTTGATCCGGACTGGGTCGATACCCTACGGCCCTCTAAAATCATCATCGATAGAAGCGAGTATGGCAGTGATGGTCAGGCTGCATTCAGCGTTAAGCAGACCCTGCTTGGGGTGAAGGGCAATTTGCCAACGGATAATGGCGATGTTTTTTTTCGCATCGAACTCGATCTTTTCGGCGTAGGCAATAATGCCGGTGAGACAACCTTCCGGTTACTCCATGCTTACAGCGAGTACGGTCAGGTGTTGGCAGGGCTAACTAACTCGCTGTTTATGGACGGTGACATTGCGCCAAACTCTATCGATTACTGGGGCCCCTCTGGCATGATTGATGTGCGTAACTGGCAGCTCCGCTGGACACCGTTAAAAGGTGCCTCGACCTTTGCCATTGCTCTTGAGAAACCCAGTGATGACATTGATGTCGGAGAGTTGCGGACGGTACCTGAGTTTGGCGGTGCTAAAAGCAACTACGATTTGCCTGACCTAACAGCTCAGTTTCGCCAGAAGTACGGTTTTGGCCATGTTCAGCTTGCCGGCGTTCTGCGTAATATTGCCGTTGAAGGTGTCGTTGAGCTTTCCCCCGGTGTCGAGACGCCTTATGAGGAGTCGGATTTGGGCTGGGGGCTTGACTTAACCACCACTATTAAGGTGCTGGAAAAAGATGTTATTCGTGCCGGTGTTGCGTACGGGCGTGGCATTGCCAGTTATGTCAACGATGGGGGCATGGATGGGGCCCCGAGCCTTGCGCCGCTTCCGGGTAATCCGCCTAAAATTGCACCCGGCACTGATCTTGAGATCGTTAAGTTACTCGGTATTTCGGCTTTCTATGACCGCTGGTGGAGTGATCGCTGGAGCAGTTCTATAGGTTACTCCTCAACCCAGGTCGATAACACCGAAGGTCAGGGACCCGAGACATTTAAGGAGGGGCAGTACGCGCTCGTTAACTTGCTGCATTATCCCAGCAATAACTTGATGGTGGGTGCGGAGTTGCTGTGGGGTAAGCTCGAAGATTTAAGCGGTGCAAGTAATGATGACAAACGTATTCAGTTGACTGTGAGGTATAGCTTTTCCAAGAGCAACTTTTTTGCTAAGCAGAATAACTAGGCCGGCCAATCGGGCCGGAGTTATCCAGAGGGTCCACCAACAAGGGGAGTTCTTGTCTCCCGAAAGAGAGTAGAGATGAATGTAGCAATGCAAAGGGTATTTACCTTAGCCGCAATGGCCCTAGTACTTGCAAGTTCGGTTACTGCAGCCGAAATTACGCCGGCCGATTTCCAGCGGGTTGTCGATGAAGCTTATGCAAAGTACAAAGGACTTAACGAAGGCAGCAATGCCGATTACATTCCCATCCTTACCGAGACCCCCAGTGATTTATTCGGTGTTGTTATAGTTACCCGCAAGGGCGCTGTCTACTCGGCTGGTGATGTGGATTACAAGTTTTCGATTCAGTCAGTATCAAAGCCTTTCACCGCAGCTTTAGTTATGACGCAGCAGGGCCCCAACGCCCTTCGTGAAAAGATAGGTTTAGAGTCTACCGGGCTGCCATTCAATTCGAAGCTGTCGTTAGAGATTCACAAGGCGCGTTCTGTGAACCCGTTGGTTAATGCCTGTCTCTTATACACATCTCCGAGCCCACGAGACAAGAGGCAATCTC
>CAJXQV010000135.1 GCA_913058165.1 uncultured Chromatiales bacterium
CGGCAGCGATGTGCGTAACTACGTCCGCGCCACCAGTTCACAACGCTGTGTGCGTGCAGGCGGAAAGCACAACGATCTCGAGAACGTGGGTTACACCGCTCGGCATCACACCTTTTTTGAGATGCTGGGCAACTTCAGCTTCGGCGATTACTTCAAGCAGGAGGCCATCGCGTTTGCTTGGGATTTTTTAACCAAAGAGCTAGGGATTCCTGAAGAGCGTCTGTGGGTAACGGTTTATAAGGACGACGATGAAACCGCCGACATCTGGTTAAAAAAAATGGGTGTTAGTGCCGAACGTTTCAGTCGTTTGGGCGAGCAAGATAACTTCTGGTCGATGGGTGATATCGGCCCCTGTGGTCCGTGTAGCGAAATCTTCTATGATCATGGCGAAGACATCTTCGGTGGCCCTCCGGGCTCGCCAGATGAAGATGGTGATCGCTATGTTGAAGTGTGGAACCTGGTGTTCATGCAGTTCGACCGCAGCGCCGATGGCACGCTGACACCATTGCCTAAGCCTTCGGTAGATACCGGCATGGGCCTTGAGCGTATTGCTGCTGTTATGCAGGGTGTGCACAGCAACTACGATATCGATCTGTTTCAGGCGCTCATTAAGTCAGCAGCTGAAATCACCAAGACGAAAGATCTAAGCAACAATTCGCTGAAGGTTATTGCCGATCACATTCGTTCCGCATCGTTTCTAATTATTGACGGCGTGTTGCCGGGCAATGAAGGCCGTGGTTATGTACTGCGCCGGATTATCCGTAGAGCATTGCGTCACGGCTATGAGCTCAATACCAAAGAGCTGTTCTTCTATAAACTCTATGCCGCCTTGCGTGAGCAGATGGGTGATGCGTATCCGGAATTAGCCACGAACGAAGATCATGTGATTCGTGTGCTGCGAACCGAAGAAGAACGCTTTGCCGAAACTCTGAGTCAGGGTATGGGTATTCTGGAAGATGCAATTGAACAACTTAAGGGCACGGAGCTTGATGGTGAAACCGTATTTAAACTTTACGACACCTACGGTTTTCCGGCTGACCTTACTGCCGACGTTGCCCGTAACCGTAATCTCACTATTGACCAGGCAGGCTTCGAAGCTGCAATGCAAGCACAGCGCGAACGCGCGAGATCTGCCAGTAAGTTTTCAGCCAGTCATGGTGGTGTTCAGCTGGAAGGCAAAACCGCGTTCATCGGTTACGACAACAGCGAATCTCAGGCCCGCGTTACTGCGTTGCTGAGCGATGGCAAGAGCGTTGAGGGCTTGGCCACCGGTCAGGCCGGGCAAGTAGTGCTCGATACCACCCCGTTTTATGCTGAGAGCGGCGGTCAGGCAGGCGATACCGGTGTGCTGCACGCTAACGGCGCAGTGTTCCGTGTTGAAGATACCGTTAAGAACAGCGATGCTTTCGTGCACATTGGTGTGCTCGAGAGCGGCAGCCTGTCGGTAGGCGATAGTGTCTCGGCGCAAATCAACGAAGCAGACCGCTCCGCCACCGCATTAAACCACTCAGCCACGCATATTGTGCACGCGGCGTTGCGCGAGGTTCTGGGCAAGCACGTTACTCAAAAAGGCTCATTGGTTGATCCATCGCGTTTGCGTTTCGACTTCTCGCACTACGAAGGCCTGACCGACGATGAGTTGCTGTCTATCGAGAACCTGGTTAATGAACAAATTCGTTTGAATGAACCCGTTAAAACTGATCTCATGACTCCCGAGCAGGCAACCGAAGCGGGCGCCATGGCGCTGTTCGGCGAGAAGTACGGCGATGAAGTCCGCGTGTTACGCATTGGTGATTTCTCGATGGAGTTGTGTGGCGGCACTCACGCACAACGTGCGGGTGATATTGGTTTGTTTAAGATTCTGTCCGAGTCGGGTATTGCCTCAGGTGTGCGTCGTATCGAAGCCGTCACTGGTGCGACAGCTGTCGATGCTGTTCGTGAAACTGAACAGACATTATTCCGCATTGGTGCATTGCTAAAAGGCACACGTGCCGATGTTGAAGCGAAAGTAGGGCAGGCGCTTGCCCGCAATCGAGAGCTGGAAAAGGAGCTCAAAGCATTGCGTGCCCAGTTGGCCAGCGGCAGCAGTAACGACAAGGTGGTGGCCACAGATGTTGAGGGTATCAAAGTGCTGGCTCAGCAACTGGCTGATGATATCGATGCCGATACGCTGCGTCAGACCTTAGACAACATTAAAGACAAGCTTGGCAACGCCGCGGTGGTGTTGGCTAGCGTAACCGCCGAGGGCAAAGTGCGTCTGGCCGCTGGGGTAAGCAAAGATGCCACCAGCCGCATTCGTGCCGGTGACCTGGTCAATCACGTGGCTCATCAGGTTGGTGGGAAAGGTGGCGGACGCCCCGATTTTGCGCAAGCGGGCGGAACGGATGCCAGCAACCTTACTGCAGCACTGGAATCTGTTCCCGATTGGGTTGCGCAGAAGCTCAGCCAGTAAATGCTCAGCATTAGCGGGCTTGCGGGCGTTGCTAGGTGCATGATTGCAAAGCAGTTTGACTCATTTTGAATGAGTGGGCCTTGGTTCGGCTACTGCGCAGTGGACGCTATTTGCATTATGTGAGATGGTAAGTGCTGAGGTTTGCGACCAACTCCAATAAAAAGCGCTAACTTCACTGTCCGGACACAACTCGTTGGCCAGAGACCTCATTGGCTATTGTGCTTGGCGGAAGAGGCCCGAATCTATACAAGGCAGTCTGACGGTGATTCGGTAGCCATAAATAAAAATAAGAACTAAGGATAGGGGGCACTACCATGCTAATTCTTACTCGTAGAATTGGTGAAACCGTTGTAATAGGTGAAGAAATCGACGTAACGGTATTGGGTGTAAAGGGCAGTCAGGTGCGCTTAGGTGTGAAAGCACCAATGGATGTATCGGTACACCGCGAAGAGATCTTTCAGCGGATAAGCCAGGAAAGAGAGGCAGCAGGTGGCGAAACAACCCGTATGCCTCCCGCAGCGGCAAAATAAAACTGCAGTAGCCGTAACGGCTTAGGAACATTCACTAGCAATCCATCGGCTGTTCAGCCGGGATATCCACGCGGGCATTTTGCCTGCGGCACTTTTCATGTATTGTATGCGCCCCGAGCAGGGTATCCGCTCGATACTGAGCACCGTCGTGCTCAAAGCGTGCAGAGCGTATGGCTCGCGAAGAACAGGTATTTGACTGGAATTTAAGACCTATTTCGGAGAGTTGGCTGAGTGGTCGAAAGCGCTCCCCTGCTAAGGGAGTATGCGTTAAAAGCGTATCGAGGGTTCGAATCCCTCACTCTCCGCCATATTAAAAAGTCAATCCTTTGTAGATCAAGGGGTTGGCTTTTTTCTTTTAGGGGGCGTCCCCCAATCTATCCCCCAATTTATTTTCATTGCAGCACCTGGCCCGTGAAGTCGTTTGTGTATGCGGGTGCTAACAAGGCATTGCAGCAGGCAAGCCGCTGACTAGTGGCGCTATGGGACTCAGAGCTTAACAAAGAGTAGGAGGTAGCGGTATTACTAGGCCCGCCACCTCAAGCTTTAATCTTCCCGACCCAGAGCATTCAGTCAAAGTGAAATTATGCTATTTTTATGCGCATACCAATTTTTTGACTCATAATCAAAATACACACCAATTAACGTTATTTCCTGAGTGGCACAAACGGATGAACCCACCATGAAAAAAATTATCGGACTTCTTGCAGTTGCCCTGCTGAGCACCTCTGGGATCAGTAACGCAGCCTCAATCAGTATTACTGGCGATGTCACAGCCGGAACAGGCGTTATCACATTTACGGATCTGACCTTTGATGTTGTCCGTCCAAGTGACCCGATTGCATTTGGCTTGGATGGCTGGGCCACCTCAGTTGATGGCACTCAGGATTTTGATTTTTTGACTGGCGAGATTGCCCCCGGCCTTGAGCGCGGCCCCTCGGATTTTTCACCAGGTCAGGGTGAGCTGAATGGTTATCCGGCAATTCTCGATAATTCGCTTACCGGCACCACGGGAGGTTTCGGTGCTGACGGCTTCGAAATCGGCACGACCTTCTTCTATTTTTCATGGGTTCCTAATTACTTCGAAGGTGTTACCGGCCTGTTTCCGGGCGACACACTTACCATTAAGAGCATGAGCTATGTTCTGCCCACCATTGCCGATTGGAATCCGGAAGTTTCCGGCGATTTCATTGGTAATGCACGGCTCTATAATGCTCAGGGTCTCGCTGTTTCCGACAATCTGGCAATAACAGCCGTCCCGGTTCCGGCAGCTGTGTGGCTGTTCGGCTCGGCTCTAGCAGGTTTGGGGTGGTTGAGGCGAAGACAAGCCGGCTAGTCTAATTCGAATAAGTTCATTTTCAGAAAGCCTATCCTTGTGATGGGTTTTTTTTTTGGTATACACTTAGAACATGCCCAATAACTTGTGTAATCAAGTCGTTACCCTGTGTCTGTCTCTTATACACATCTCCGAGCCCACGAGACAAGAGGCA
>CAJXQV010000136.1 GCA_913058165.1 uncultured Chromatiales bacterium
GTTAAGCTCTGCGTACTGTCTGGAAAACTCCAGTCCGAGCCCGCGATTGGCACCGGTAATAAGCACGGTGGGGTTGTCGGGAGATAATTGTCGAGTCTGCTGATGGGCGCAGCCGACCAGCAGGCAAGCCAGCAGCAGCCCACCTATACGCAGCCCACTTACCATTGCTGTGGTATGCGCTGAATCAGTTTGGTGTTATAGCCCATATCCTGGGCCATCTGTATTAAAGCGGCATAACGCTCATCGGTCATTCGCCAGTTGCGCGCCATAATCCAGATGTATTTTCGATTGGGCACCGTAATGATCGTTTCTTCGTAGTCGTCGGATACCCACCCAATGAGGTAGACCGCTTTGAACGGCCAGAGGAATTGCATGCGCCATTCGGTATTGGTTTGTTTGTTGTACACCCAACCCTTCGGTGTGAAACGCTTTTCCTTGCCGTCAAAAGAACCTTTGCGGAAGGTGTAGGTGGTGAGGATGGTGCCATCATCGGTCAGTTCATAAGACTCCATGCCATTGTGCGCGCCTGCTTCGCTGAAGCCCGGAATAGTTACCGGAATGCTGCCAATGACATACCAAGACCCCATAAATCGTTCTATCTCAATGGGCTTGTCATAGGCTTGCAGTGGTTGCATCGTCGTCTTACCCGCACAGCCGAGCAGTGTGAGCGGAACAATGAATAGCCAGAATATATTCTTGTTGAACTTCATGCGGATGATCCTCACAACAGGTGTGTCGAAGATTCGTCATTGGTGGGGCTTTGGATTTCATCATGGGCTAACTATAGTGCTATCTGCGTGTTTGCGCACACAGATGCTCTGGCGAACCGCAGTGGCAGGGTTGTTGACCGGACCGTGGGCGTAACGCAGCTCAGCAAAGCCTAAGCCAAATGTTTCGCGTAATTCGTTCTCGCGCAGCAGGTAATCGGGGTTTGATGGTTTGCCATAGGCCTCATTGCCTTTCATGAAGGTGGTGTAGATGAGAACCCCACCCGCCCGCAAACTGGTGCGCAGATAAGGCATTAGCGGCCTATGCAGATAATTGCAGACCACAATGCCGTCAAAAAAATTCGCGGGAAATGGCCAAGAACCGGCCTCGAGATCGTAGCTTAGGGTTTCCAACCGGGGCGATTGTGCCGAGAGGCTGCTGATGTCGCGATCGACGGCGAGCACTGAAAGCCCCTGTTGCAGCGCAAACTCGGTATGTCGACCACGACCGCAGGCCAGATCCAGTAACAAGCCTGCCGCCGGAACCAAGGCCATATTTTGCTCAATCCAAGGGTCTATCTTCATTGCATGGCATCCGCTGGAGGCTGTTATCCGATTGTGCCCGATTTCCAGACTTTCGGTAGGGGCTGTTCATTATGCGGAGTCTGGCAGTAACATTTCGTAACAGGTGTCGTACTTTGCAGATTGCGTGCTAACCTCAGGCTCGCACATGTATTTTTAACCCCATTTTCGGGAGAGGCCTCATGGCTAAAGAAGAGATTAAGATAAAACCCTTTTGGTATTCAGACATCTGGTTGTTCCCTAAGCTGATTACCGTCATTACGACACTTGATAAAGACGGTAATGTTAACGCCGCACCTTATTCGCATATCATGCAGTACGATGTGATGGCGAAAACACCACGCATGATGGTGGGCTTTCGTCAGGAGTCTCATACGTTCACAAATATTGTTGACACCGGTGAGTTCGTTATTAACTGCCCGCCCGCTGACTATCTTGATGACATGATGGAAACAGCACGCTTCTGGCCAGAAGGTGTTAATGAGTTAGACCATACCCGCTTTACTCCGATTCCATCATTGCATGTGAAGCCACCTAGCCTTGCTGAGTGCCCGCAGATCGCAGAATGTACGGTTCATGAAATTATCCGCTTGCCGAAGAGCAGTGGCATTATTATCGCTAATATCGAAGCGATTGTGATGGAGGAAGGTCTTAAGGATATGGATCGTGGCGAGCGAATACAGAAGATGGATCTACCCGTTGGTTTGGGTGATCAGAATCGCCGTTATTACTACCATGCTAAGACCACCAGCGATGTCACCATGCATGAGCTGGAAGAGCCTCCAGGTGGCCAGAAGGGCGGTAAGGTGAAGATGGATATTCCTTGGGAAGCTGCAGCGCAAAAAGGCTTAATGGCTGTGCCAACCACGATGCGTCAGATGGTGTGCACTTCAGTCGAAGATTTTGCCAAGAACAAAGGCGATACTGAAGTAACTGCTAAACGCTTTATTGAGATGTCAGAAGAGTATGGCATTGACTCTGAGCTCATGGAGCGTTTCCGTACCGGCACTGATTAAACTCGCGGGTAAAGAAGTATGGCCGGGCTCCTGCATGCGGGAGCCCGGTTTTTTTATGACAGAAATACCCTTAATTTATGGTGCTTGCTTTGTGATAGCAGTCGCGCATGGGGTTCACTGCTATGCGTATGCCAAAGGTGCTGTGTGACATAAGCAGTTCGTGAATGTTACGAGCGAGTATCGCGTCATCCGTTAGTATGTGTGCAACTTATTGCAAGGTGATAGATCTTGATACCGTTGTACTGCTGCTCGTTGGTGGTGTGCATTATCTTTGTGATTCAGCCAACATCATTGAGTGACTTTTTTGGTGAGGCTTTGTTGCGTGCAGCCGCCACGTTTAACTTTTCCGCTGATATGTATTTCCCCCGCTACAACAGGGTGTTGTGATCGTCGGGTATCGAAATCTGGCCTAATCGTCGTGTTTTGCCACTTTAATGGTTAGCGCATAAATACTGAGTATGCCGAATAGGCCGGCAGCCGCCAGCATGGGTAGATTGGGCTGAATCTCAAACAGAAATGGGCCAAGCAACGGGCCGAGGATGGCGCCGGATGTATTGGCTGCAGCAAGGTAGCCGCCGGCAGTGCCTTGCTCGTGTGGCTCAACGGCGAGGCTGGCAGCGCCATTGATGCCCGGTGTGGCAAAGGCAAACGCCAGACCCAGTACCGCGTAGCCCATGTACAGCACTGTCACGCTGGGTGCGAAGCCGATAATTAGAAACGAGATGGCATAGATCGGACCGAACAGTTTTACCAGTAAGGTCGGCGACGGCTTGAATACCTGAAACACCAAACCCTGAGCAACGGTAATAACGACTGCAAGTGTGAGCAGTGCCCAGCCAGCGGTGGCAGCAACTTCGGGAGGATCAGTAATACCGAACTTGGCGGTAATGTAGAACGCGGTAATGACGTTAAGCGCGATGAACGCAAGAAAGAAGGTTGACCAAAGAATAAGAAACGGGCGCAGTCTCGGGTCGGTGAACTTAAGCGTTGATACCTTCGAGCGGGTGTCGGCGTGCCGTGTAGGTTCTTTCAGAAAGAAGTAGGCAATAAGGGCACCACCCAGCGTCATAAAACCGATGATGTACATCGGAAACAATAAGCTGAAGGCTGCCAGTCCACCGCCAATTAACGGGCCTAGAATAGACCCCATGCTGTTAGCGCCACCAATAAGTGCCATTCCCTGCGCGCGTTGCGAACGCTCGGTGACATCAGCCATGTAAGCGGTGGAGGCCGGATAAATAGCAGAGCCGGTAGCGGAGTAATAAGCGCGCGACAAACCAAAGGCAAAGCCAATCCAGGCGATGGAGTACCAGCCACTAATTGCGCCCTGCAATGCGAGTGCCACCAGCAAGGTGCCACTGCCACTGCCCAGCAGGCCGATAATAAAGCCAGGTCGTCTGCCGACTTTGTCGCTGTATTTGCCCCACATCGGTGCGGCGATGAGCAGCGGGATATTCGAAACGCCCAGAATAATGCCGAAGGTTTGCGGCGACATGCCTATTTCCTGTGCAAGCGGAGCCACCACAATAAACAACAGTGATTGTCCGATTGCGAACAGGGTCATACCGAACGCGAGAATTAACTTACCGCGCAGTTTTTCTTTATCTGTATCCATGATTTACGCATGCCTTGCTGAGGCTAACCGGTCGCGTTTTGGTTGCCTGTGAACTGTGGGTCCTTATGACCGATGCAATAGTCCGCCTATAGTGAGCAACTTGCTCTGTTGATACAGGCGCTGCCCGCTGATTGGATGAGAGTCAATAGGAATAAGGGCTTAGCTATTTTCTATGTCGAGCTTGTAACTGTGATTATCGGTAACCACATAGCCTGCCGAAGGCGTGGCGAAATGAGAACCGATGACGAGTGTGCCGCTGCCCACATAGTCTTTTAGAAACTGTTCTCTGGTTTTTTGTGCGGTATCACCGTCAAAATCAAACGGACTGCGCCATTCCGGGTGCGCCAGTTGGCATGGGTGGTGAATCATATCGCCGGTAACAAATGCTGATGCACCTTGTGACGTAATAGAAACACCAATATGCCCGGGTGAGTGACCGGGCATAGATACCAGCCTGACTTCATCGGTGAGTTGGTGGTCGGGCGTGTATAGGTCGGCAAGCCCGGCTGCGAATACGGGTCGCACTGAATCGCCGGCGTAGTCCCCC
>CAJXQV010000137.1 GCA_913058165.1 uncultured Chromatiales bacterium
GTCGGCAGCGTCAGATGTGTATAAGAGACAGGGTTCGAAGAGCTGAGCGGTTCAGCATCCCATCGGCATTTAGAATATCACTGCCAAAGGTCTCTATGATTTGGGTTAACCCGGGTTCACCAGGCAGCACAAGCTGGCGAGCGATAACGTCGGTGTCGATTAACGGAACACCTAATTGCGCAAACAGATTCGCAACTGTGGTTTTACCACTGGCGATGCCTCCGGTGAGACCGACCTTTAGCACTGGAAGTTGCCTTGTTGCTGGCACTGTATGACCTCTTATTACTTAGTTCACTTAATGATCAGTTGATTGTTCGACCCAGCAATGAATTAAGTTCTGCTCCCCAGAGCATAGCGAGAATTCCGGCACCTGCAAGGTAGGGCCCAAAGGGAATGGGTGTTTCCCGTTTATGACCTGCAAACAGAATCATCGCGATACCGGTTACCGCACCGACCACAGCTGAAAGTAGAATAATAACCGGCAGCAATTGCCAGCCCAACCATGCACCTAGTGCGGCAAGTAGCTTGAAGTCGCCGTACCCCATGCCTTCTTTTCCGGTGACTAATTTAAAGCCCCAGTAGATACTCCACAGGGTCAGGTAGCCGGCAATCGCCCCGAAAACACTGGATTGGAGGTCAGTTGCTGGAAACACGCCCGAATGCGGGATCACGCTAAAGACAATGCCCGCCCAGACAAGCGGCAGGGTGATTTGGTCGGGCAGTAACTGAGTGTCGTAATCGATCATGGTGAGTGCGACTAATGACCACAGCAACAACATGCCCCCGATGCCAGCCCAGTTAGCGCCTAATTTGAAAATGATCAACGCTGTGAGCATGCCGGTAACAGCTTCTATAACAGGGTAGCGAGCGGAGACTGATGTTTTGCAGTTGGCACATTTTCCGCGCAGTACCAGCCAGCTGATAATCGGAATATTTTGTAAAGCGGTAATCTTAGTTTTGCACTTTGGGCAGCGTGAACGCGGCACCATGAGGTTAAATCTACCTTGAGCTTCGGCTTCTTTCCGTGCCGCCGCTTCGCCGTTCAGTATGCTCGTGGCCTCTACCCGGAAATCGCGCTCCATCATCATCGGCAAACGATAAATAACTACGTTGAGAAAGCTGCCAACCAGAAGCCCAAGAACACCGGCGAATAGGATCAGCACCTCTGGTGGGTAAACAGCTAGAATAGATTGCATGGTGAGCAGTTACGCCTAAACAACAGCGCCCATTTTAAAGATAGGCAGGTACATTGCGATAACCAGACCGCCAACCAGCACACCGAGAATAGCCATGATTAACGGTTCGAGCAAACTGGACATACCATCAACTGCTGCGTCTACATCATCCTCGTAGAAGTCAGCAACCTTTGAGGACATTTCATCGAGAGAGCCAGATTCTTCGCCAACGGCGATCATCTGGATAACCATGTTGGGGAACTTATCGGTATTTTCCATCGCCTGTTGCAGTCGCATACCGGTAGACACTTCATCGCGGATCTGCAATACGGCCTTCTCATAAACAATACTGCCTGTCGCCCCGGCCACAGATTCTAATCCCTCAACCAAAGGTACGCCTGCGCTGAACATGGTGGAGAGCGTTCTGGCGAAACGTGCGATACAGGCTTTGGTCAGAATGTTGCCGATAATCGGGAGTTTTAGCCCTGCTTTGTCGAGCACTTCGCGCATTGCCCGGGAGCGTTTTTTGAAATACACAAAGGTTGCGCCGGCCAAACCTACGCCGAGAACAATCCAGATACCCTCAGCTCTAATAAACTTTGATAGGTCGATAACCATGCGGGTGAATGCGGGCAAGTCTGCGCCGAAACCATTAAACAGGTTTTCAAATTCGGGGATAACAAAAATCAGCAAAATTGCAGTAACCACAATAGCCACAACCATTACCGCTGTTGGGTAGAAGAGGGCTTTTTTGATTTTCTTTTTGATGGCCTCAGTCTTTTCTTTATAGGTAGCAATTTTATCGAGCAGTGTTTCCAGCGCACCGGCTTGTTCACCGGCTTCCACCAAATTCACAAACAGGTCATCAAAATAAAGCGGGTGCTTGGCGAGCGCAAAGGCGAGGCTGTTACCGCCTTCGATTTCTAGCTTTACGCTCATAATGAGTTTTTGCATGCCAGGGTTTTCATGGCCATTGCCGACAATGTCCAGGGCCTGGACCAACGGTATGCCAGCAGAAAGCATAGTAGCGAGTTGACGACTGAAAATTGCGATATCGGCAGCGCCAATGCTGCTCGACATCGCGAACAGCGTGCTTTGCTTATGGATTTTCTTTGCGATGAAGCCTTTGCCGCGCAGTTGGTTGCGCACTGCCGCTTCACTGGCAGCAACCACTTTGCCTTTGATTGGCTTGCCCTGTTTATCGAGGCCTTTCCAGATGAAAGTGATTTGTTTAACTGCTGCTTGTGCCATAACTCACCATCTTCATTTTCGCGATGCCCGACGGCTAATGCCACGGGTACATAACCGTATTTTGAATCAGTACGCCGGATGGTTTCCGTCAACCACGTTGCGTTTTAACTGATTGTAACCCTGTTGACCTCTTCCAGACTGGTATGCCCGTCTTTGATCTTCTCTAAGCCTGAGCGTCTTAGGTCCCAAATACCTTCTGCTTCCGCAGTTTCAGCAATTTGAACCGCGTTACCGCCTTCCAGAATGACACGGGCAATGGCATCGGTAACCGGCATGACTTGAAAAATACCGGTACGCCCTTTGTAACCGCGATCGCAGGATTTGCAGCCTACAGGGCCAAAAATTGTGATTTCGGTATCGATTTCTTCCTGGGAAAAGCCCTCTTTTAACAGTGCTGCAGCGGGTACATCGACCGGCGTTTTGCATTTGTTGCAGAGTTTTCGGGCCAGTCGCTGGGCAATAATAAGCCGCACAGAAGTCGCAATCGCAAAGGGCTTAACGCCCATGTCGACTAAGCGCGTAAGCGTTTGCGGGGCATCATTGGTATGCAGGGTAGAAAGAACAAGGTGCCCCGTTTGCGCCGCCTTAATTGCGATTTCTGCAGTCTCGAGATCACGAATCTCACCCACCATGATGACATCCGGATCCTGGCGCAAAAATGCTTTTAGTGCTGTGGAGAACGTTAATCCTACCTTCGGATTAACGTTTACCTGATTGACGCCTGGAAGGTTGATTTCGGCAGGATCTTCCGCGGTTGAAATATTAACTTCTTCGGTATTAAGAATATTGAGGCCAGTGTATAGCGATACGGTTTTACCACTGCCCGTGGGCCCCGTAACCAGAATCATGCCGTAGGGTTTCGACAGAAACTCCATGTAATGGTCTTTCTGTTGCTTGGAGTAACCGAGGGCATCGATACCGAGCTTCGCGCTGTTCGGGTCGAGAATACGCAGTACTATTTTCTCACCGAATAATGTCGGGCAGGTGTTTACACGAAAGTCGATGGACCGGGTTTTTGATAGCCGCATCTTAATACGGCCATCCTGAGGTATGCGGCGCTCTGCAATATCGAGTCGGGACATGACTTTTAGGCGGGCGCAGACTTTGTTTGCAAGGGCGATAGGCGGAGTAGCTATTTGGCGTAATACGCCATCCAAGCGGGTGCGTACCCGGAAGGTTTGTTCATAGGGTTCAAAATGAACGTCCGAGGCACCGCGTTTGATCGCATCCAGCAGAACCTTGTTGACAAAGCGCACTACCGGTGCATCGTCTATATCGTCTTTGGTGACGACATCCTTTTCTTCTGCATCTGAGGTGATTTCTAAGGCTTCGAGGTCAAACTCATCGTCGTCAAGATCGGACATTGAATCATCGACTGCCTCGAGCGCATGAGCAACAGCCTCTTTTAACTTGTCGTATTCAACAACCACAGGCTCAATGCGGAGGCCCGATTGGAATTTTATTTCGTCGATTGCAGCGAGGTTGGTCGGGTCAGAAACGCCGAGATAAATGCGTTTACCGCGCAGCACCATAGGCAGTACGCGATGTTTAGTAATTAGCGAGGCGTTTACGGCACGAACAGCTTCGACATCAACAGTAATCTCATCGAGGTCAAGTAACGGCACCCCGAACTCTTGGGATGCGGCAATGGCCACTATGCTGGCATCCGCGATGCCTTCGTCAACCAGATGCGCCACCAGACTGCGGCCATTGCTGCGCGCCTCCATGACGACTTCCGTCATTGCAGCCTCGTCAAGTATGCCGTCGGCTACGAGACGCCGCGAGAGTCCAGTGAGAATTGCTTGAGATGCGCTTGTGGCCATAGTTGTTCCGGATAAATACGGTGCTGTAACGCCAAATACCAATGTTGTTGCTGATATTCGCCCATTATCTGCAATCGGGCAACTATGTTAAGTCGGTATTGTGAACAGGTTCTCAGGAAATCGCCGATTAAGGCCTCCACCTGTCTCTTATACACATCTGACGCTGCCGACGATCTACTCTGTGTAGAT
>CAJXQV010000138.1 GCA_913058165.1 uncultured Chromatiales bacterium
TCTACACAGAGTAGATCGTCGGCAGCGTCAGATGTGTATAAGAGACAGCGATTGCCGGCATCCGCTTTTTCAGCAATAGCGTTATCGCTATTCATCACCCAACGAATGGTGTCCACACTCGCCGCAAAGCCACGCAACGTAGGATGCTCAAACAAGCACTGCAACGGCAGGTCGGTGACAAACGCATCGCACACCCGCGACATCAGTTTTGCTGCCATTAACGAGTGACCATGCAGGGCGAAGAAATCATCATCGCGCCCTACCCGTTCCACACCAAGAACGCTTTGCCAGATGGCGGCAAGCTCCGTCTCAGTGGCAGTGGCCGGTGCCGAGTATTCAGTGGCAACCGCAGCTGCGAAGCGCGAATCCACCTCGGGTAAATTCAAATAATCGGTTTTGCCGCTGGGGGTCAGTGGCAATGCGGGCATCCACACATAGATAACCGGCACAGCGAGCGCGGGCAGCCAGCCACGCAAAAATTCTTTTAGCTCAGAAGGTTCAGGCTGGCAGGAGGCATTCGCAGCAGTAAGATACGCCACCAGATAACGCCGTTCCGCGCCGGGATCAATACGGTGCATCACTGCGGCCTGAACAACCGCCGGATGGTGCAACAAATGCTGTTCCACCTCCGCCGGCTCAATACGGAAACCGCGCAGATTGATTTGCCGGTCGCAGCGACCGCCGATTTCAAGCTCACCTTCCGCTGTCCAACGCACGCGGTCACCGGTTGCGTAAAGATCAGTATCCGCAAGCACGCTATGCGTCGATTGCTGCAACCAATCGTCGTTTGCAGCGCTGCCCACATAACCCAGCGATAGGCCCACTCCGCCGACATGAAGTTGCCCCCAAACACCCACGGGCAAAGGCTTGAGCTGCTGATCTAACACCCAGGCCGCAACACCGGGAAGAGGTCTGCCTATTGAGATACTGTTGCCGCCAACTCCCGGCTCGTAAATATGCACCGCAGCATCCCAGGTTTCTGTTGTGCCGTAGGTATTGAACACCCGAACAGCCGGCAACGCGCGACGCAACTGCGCCAACAACTCCGGCTGCAGAACTTCGCCGCTGCAAATCACGCTGCGAAGTTTCAATTGCTGCGTAGTACCTGCCGATGCTGCGATATCGAACATCGTGTGCAACAACGATGGCACAGCAACCAGATGGGTTACGCCGTGGCGTTGCAGATCGCGCAGCAATATCGCCGGATGCGCATCGGCCTCGGCCTGAGGCACAACCACTGTTGCGCCATGGGCTAACGGGCCAAATATCTCCCAATAAGCATCAATAAAATTACAACTGCTCCGATGAGCAAAGCGCTCATCAACACTAAACCCATAAGTACCCCAAAACCAACGCACCCGATAAGCGGCAGCGGCATGGGAATACAACACGCCCTTTGGCTGACCTGTGGAACCGGAGGTAAACAACACCCACGCAGCAGCTTTAGGGTTGATCGCAATATCGGGATTATCAAGCCCCGACACTTGGCCGAACTGCGCTTCTGTAAATACTGGCAAGTCAGTGGCAAGCTCGCTCGCATGCTGTGGGTCTTCGGCGAGCAGTCCTTTAATGCCAGACTGCTCTGCCATAAATAACAAACGTTCCCGCGGCCAACTGCGATCCAGCGGCACCACGGTGAGCCCGGCCTTGAATACCGCAATAACTGCGACACAACGGCCAACAGAGCGGGACATATACAGACCTATAGCATCCCCGCTCTGCAAGCCGGCTGTTAACAAACCGTGGGCAACCCGATTGGCGCGCTCGTTCAATGTTGTGTAACTCAAACTCACGCTATCGGCCAGCAACGCGATAGCATCGGGCGTGCGGACAACCTGCTGCTCGAATAAACCGTGCAAACACGCCGCTGGATAATCTGCGGCCGGGCCACTTTGCAGCACCTTCTGTTCGTCTGCCATTGCAACAGGCAGCTGTTGCAATGGCACATCAAAACCGTTCGCCAAAGCGGCGAGAACCCGCGAAAAACTGCTCGCTAGGCTCTGCACTAAGGCAACGGAATAGCGGCCCGGGTTGAGGCTAAAAATAGCACGCAGGTCAATGCCTACTCCGGCATCAACCAGCGTCAGCTCCATATCCCAGTATGAAGGGCGCGGTGGATGCGGCACCTGGACAGAAAACTCTACACCATCCGCAGAAACAGCTGCCGAGCTCCGGTCTTCATACATGAGCAGCGCCTGAAACAACGGGTGACGGCCGAACTCGCGTGGCGGATCAATACTCTCAACCACGGTTTCAAACGGCAGCACAGCGTGATCAAGCGCAGCCAGCACCGATTGCTTTTCGCCCTGCAACACTCCGGCAAAACTTTGTTGCTCGAGGTCCAGCGGATTACGGAAAGCAACATTATTCACCATGCAACCAATCATGTTTTGCAGTTGATTGGACTGCCGCTGCGTTACTGGGGAGCCAATCAAAAAATCGCGTTGGCCTGTGTATGTTGCAAGCACTGTGCGCAATGTTGCCATGAGCAATACAAATACACTCACCCCCTGCGCCTTCGCCTGCCTGCGCAACGCATCGAACTGCACCGCAGGAATACTGAACTCGCTGCGCATCGCCTGCTCAGAGCCTGAACCGACAACTGCAGAGTATGTCTGCGGCAAGTTCAACAGGTATTCCGCATCGGCGAGCCGTTGCTGCCAGTAGGCTAATGACGGATGGGAACTCGTATCTTGCAAGGCATTGCGTTGCCATTGTGCGAAATCGGCAAACTGCAGTTCAGGCTCTGCCAAAGCCTCGCCCGCATACAAGCGCGCGAGCTCATCGCGAATGAGCTCAACTGAAAGTCCATCCGCCAGAATGTGATGCACGGTAATCAATAAAATCTGTGCCTTGCCTTCGGGAAACAACTTGGCTCGTAATAATGGGCCGGCCTGCAGATCAAATACCCTGGATATTTCAGTGGTGGCAAGCTCAACCAACACACCGGATATAAAATCAATAGGCACAATCAACGTGTCATCAACAATCTGCACCAATTCTTCATGGAGCATCGCAAAACGGGTGTGCAGTACGTCGTGCCGTGACACCAGCTGCCGCCAGGCGCTCTGCAAACGCTCGCGCTCTAAATCACCCGTTAGCCGAATCGCAAATTGCTCATTCGCTGCGGTACTTCCGGGATACAGCTGATCTAAAAACCACAGGCTCTGCTGGGCAAATGATAAAGGCTGCGCCTGACCCGCCACGCGTTCATGCTGGGGCACTGCTATTAAGTTATCGGCGCGTAAATTATCGGGTGCACTAACCGGTGCTGCAGGTGATTGATAGCGCTTCGCCACGGCCTCCGGATGATGCAGCTGGAGATAAGTCGCCAACGCTTCGATCTCAGGTGCACTGAACACAGCGGTCAGAAATACCGTGTCATCAATGAGTCGCTGAATCTCGGTCGTGAGGCGCACTGCGAGTATCGAGTCACCGCCGGCATCGAAAAAGTCTTCGCCCAGACCAACCCTCTCCGTGTTCAGCAGCCGCGCCCAGATATCCGCGAGGTCCTGCTGCAAGCCAGGCGCAGGCGCACGGTGAACGTTACCCGGCAATCGTGGCACCGGCAAAGCGGCACGGTCGAGCTTCCCATTGCTGTTGAGAGGCAAGGCCGGCAACTGCTTCCAAATGCCGGGCTGCATATAATCAGGCAGCTTCTCTGCCAGCCAGCTTTGCAGACCTTTACTAGCAGAGCCCACCTGCTGACTCAGACTCCTATGCAATGCGCTGTAAAACAAATTGCGCTCAAGCGCGTCCTCATGATGCCGCGTAATGTATTCAGGGTAGTGTTCACCGTTCAGCGTGAGCCGGAAACGGTAATCGGGAAACACCCCGTCAGTTCCGGTTTCGCGAGCCCAATCAATTGTAGCGACATCGCCGGCATTCACTGCCAACGGGGTATCGAGCAGCGGCAGATACACCGGCAACCATGCCTGTTGATGATCGAGAAAATCGACTACATCACCAGGCATGGTTTCGACTTCAGTCCACAACAGCACGCCATCAAAACGTCCATCGCGCTCAAAGCTCAAATCCAGCCTACCGGAGTCGTCCGCCTGCATGGGCTGCTGAAAGTCCAGATCTTCAAACACCGATGCCGACGACAGCTTCGCCGACTCAGGAAAGTTACGGACACATAGCCGGATATCGAAGCGACGGCCTTCATTGCTAAAAATTGTTTCGGTGTAACCAGCAGCCAATGAAGACAACTGCGGTTGCTTCAGTTCAGGCGGCAACTCTACAGCGGCCAACTGCGTAACGCAGCGCGAGGGCACCGCAGAGTAGTTATCGGCAAACAAATGCGCTGCTGAATTCCAGATAGGCACGATGCCATCGGAGCTGCCGATATTGCCGATAATGCCCTGAGTGCCTGTCTCTTATACACATCTGACGCTGCCGACGATCTACTCTGTGTAGAT
>CAJXQV010000139.1 GCA_913058165.1 uncultured Chromatiales bacterium
TGCCTCTTGTCTCGTGGGCTCGGAGATGTGTATAAGAGACAGCTTCCTGAACACCAAAGTTGTTAATGCCAGAACCGAAAAAAACGGGTGTCTGCATTCCAGCCAGAAACATCTCTAAATCGAAGGGGTCGCTGGCTTCACGCAGCAGTTCAACTTCTTCACGGAATGTTTCGATTTCGTCCGGATATAAGGTATCCAGCAATGGGTTATCTAAGCCTGCAATGACCTGCTGGTCTGTGCCTTGCTTTTCCTTGCCCGAGGTAAACTTCACCAAATGGTCGCGCTGTAAATCGTACACGCCACGGAACGACTTACCCATGCCGATAGGCCAGGTTACCGGAGCACAGTCAATTTTCAGAGTTTCTTCAACTTCCTGAAGGATATCCAGCGGACCACGAACCTCGCGATCAAATTTATTCACGAAGGTAATAATCGGTGTGTTGCGTAAACGACAAACTGCCAATAGTTTAATGGTCTGCGCTTCAACGCCCTTAGCGGCATCAATAACCATCACTGCCGCATCGACAGCGGTCAGAACGCGATATGTGTCTTCGGAGAAGTCTTCGTGGCCCGGTGTATCAAGCAGGTTGATTGTGGTTCCGGCATATTCGAACTGCATCACCGAGCTGCTCACCGAAATACCTCGCTGCTTTTCGATCTCCAGCCAGTCGGATGTAGCATGGCGGGTTGCACGTCGCGCCTTGACCGCGCCGGCCTCCTGAATTGCACCACCATAGAGCAGCAGCTTTTCTGTCAACGTTGTTTTACCTGCATCAGGGTGAGAAATAATCGCAAAGGTACGGCGCTTTGCCACTTTCTTGGCAAGCCGTTGCATTATTTCGGGCTGATTGCTGGAGTCAGGCATACGCTAAACAGAACTATTTAATAGCCGGGCCAGAGGACCGGAGATTGCTTCAAAGAGCGCGCATCATACATTGCCTGAACCCCTTTGGGTAAGGGTTACAAGGAATGAGGCTAGCGGGAAACACCCTTAGCAGCCAGTTTCCTAAAATCGCTGGCGTACTTATTGAGTCGCCGCTTAGCCTCTTTGCGCTGTTTCGGAGTCAGGCTGTTCACGAGACCACTGGTGAGCTCGAGCGCAGCAGCCAAATTAGCATCAACAGTTTGCTGAAACTCAGGCTCATCATAGGTTCGCGGGTACACGTAAAGATTAGTGAGGCGCTCACGATACTCAGCCTCTGGCGGATCCTCCTCCACCAATTGCACAAATATCAACTGCCAGCGACGCCGGTTTTCAACCCAATCCTGAGTAGCATCCTGCATACCGCCTAAAGAGTCGCTGATGTATTGCTTCTGCTCCGTATTCAATTTTCCCAGAATTTGCTCAAGTATTTTAATCGTTCTTTTATCACGATTGGCTTTGCGCTGTTCTTCTGTAACTCCCGAATACTCTTCGAACAACTCCTGATTATTCTCCTCCATGCGCAGAATCATCTGCTGCACCTGCTCGTCGGTGAGGCCACTCAGAAATGTCTGGGCATCGGGAATAATATGCAGCATGGATGCATCCCAAAAATCGAGTACCTCGCCGTAAGCCATGCCGGCTTGCTCAGGCGTCACTGGCTCATCAAACGATGATGCTAAAGCGAAAAGGGCATCGGAGTATAGCGGTAGCTGGGTCTGACGATGCCATGTGAGGTTGCGATCCACCATCTCCCGCAACTCAACCTTCTGCTGCTTATCGAGATCGAAATGACGGGCGAGATAAAAAGTGAGCACCCAATCGATCTGATTGTAAGCAAAACCGGCTCGGCTACAACCATTCAAGCCAGAAGCCAGCACCGCAATACACAGCAGCATCGCCAACGGTCGGCGGACTAATACAAAGAACCGTTTTCCTTTAACGCCGACACCTGTCATAGAAGACCTCAGTCAAATGGATGCTTCAAGATAATGGTTTCATCACGGTCGGGGCCGGTTGAAATAAGATCAATAGGCACCTGTAAAATCTCTTCAATACGCTTCAGATAGCTCCGCGCTGCGTCGGGAATGGCATTCAGATCAGTAATACCAGCGGTGTTGTCACTCCACCCTGCCATAGTCTCATACACGGGCTCGCAATCAGCATACTGCTCTACCCGCATCGGCGGCACAGTGAATACTTCATCGCCAAGCTTATAGCCGACACAGATTTTCACTTCCTGCAAACCATCGAGCACGTCCAGCTTGGTAATACACAAACTCGTTATCCCATTATTAATCATGGTACGACGTGCAGCGACCGCATCAAACCAACCGCAGCGACGCGGTCGGCCAGTGGTAGAACCAAACTCTTTACCAACATCAGCAATACGGGCAGCCACATCATCAAACAGCTCTGTGGGGAACGGCCCACTGCCCACACGCGTGGCATAGGCCTTCACAACACCGAGAACACCGTCAAACATATTCGGCCCCAGGCCGGAACCGGTTGCCGCATAACCCGAAGTGGTGTTCGACGAGGTCACAAACGGATAGGTGCCATGATCAATGTCGAGCAAAGTACCCTGTGCACCCTCAAACAGAAGGCTCTTACCACTGATTATGAGGTCATTCAACAGACCTGCAGTATCTGAAATTAACGGAGTAATTCGTTCAGCCATACTCAGCCATTCGCTGAGGACTTCGTCATAGTCGACAACCGGCTGCTTATAGAACTCCTTCAACAAAAAGTTATGCAGTTCCATAGCTACTTTGAGCTGGTCAGCAAAACGCTGCTCATCGAGCAAGTCCGAAACACGCAATGCACGACGGGCAACTTTATCTTCGTAAGCAGGACCAATACCGCGACCGGTAGTCCCAATGGGGTCTTTGCCGCGGGCAATTTCACGCGCCTGATCCAATGCAATATGGGTTGGCAGAATAAGCGGGCAGGCTCCACTCAAGCGCAACCGGCCAACAACCCGAATACCGTTGGCCTCAAGGCCGTCAACTTCTTTAAGCAGGGACGGTAAATGCACCACCACGCCGTTGCCAATAACGCAGTCCACAGAGTCGCGCAAAATACCGGATGGCACAAGGTGCAAAATGGTTTTCTTGCCATCGACGATCAGCGTATGACCCGCGTTGTGCCCACCTTGAAAACGAACCACGGCTCCCACTTTTTCAGTAAGCAGGTCGACGACTTTACCCTTACCTTCGTCGCCCCATTGGGCTCCCACTACAACAACATTTTTTGCCATGATTCCGGGCTCTGTATACCAATCAAAACAAGCCGCTTAAAAACGGCTCAATAAACCTAACTGCGCACTACCGGAAGCATATCCGAGCCAACCGACAGTGCCGCAGCACCAAAAATTCGCCGCTGACTAAGGTTCAACTAAGCCATTGCAAGCTAACCTATAAACACCTAAGCCAGACCGTCGGAATGGAAAATGGCAGCAAACATGCTCTTACCCAATGCCGCAAAAATACCGCCCGCAAATCAATCTAGATCATCCGGCAGAAACCCGACAAACCAATGCGAAGCTTAATTCTGCCGATTACTTAGCGGTGGAATTATTCAGATAACGGAAAAATTCACCATCCGGCGCAATCACTAATAGATCGCCTGCGTTGCCCAGTGAGCGTCGATAGGCCGAAATGCTGCGATAAAACGCGTAAAACTCAGGATTCTTCGAGTAAGCCGCCGCATAAATCTCAGCAGCCTTGGCATCGCCAGTACCGCGGGTGATCTCTGCATCACGATACGCTTCAGCCAGTAACACGGTGCGCTTGCGCTCGGCATCGGCACGAATCTGCTCAGCTGCTTCTGCACCCTCAGCACGCAACTCCGAAGCAACACGGGCACGTTCCTGACGCATTCTGCGGAACACAGAATCACTAACCTCTTCAGAGAACTCGATGCGCTTAACCCGCACATCAACCACTTCGATACCCAATGTCTTGGCGTTCTCACGCACGCCCCTCATCATGTCCGCCATCAGTTCACGACGCTCGGCTGTAACCACCTCGGGCACAGTGCGCTTCGCGAATTCGCTACGAATACCGTCTTTAACCTGCTCCAACAAACGCTGCTTAGCGACCAACTCATCACCACGAGTGGCATTGTAGTAATTATCGATATTAACGATACGCCATTTGACGAAGAAATCGACATACAGGTTCTTTTTCTCAAAGGTCAGAAAAAGCTCCTGAGGGTTGCTAAGAGTGAGAATCCGTTTGGGATACTTCTCAACGTTGTTCACAAAGGGGAACTTAAAGTGCAGCCCCGGTGTAAAATCAGACCCTACAATTTCACCGAAGCGGAATTTAATAGCGAGCTCACGTTCATCGACGGTAAACAAACTCTGAGAAACCACCAGCAAAACAAACGCGATGATCAACACAAATACAGGTTTAAAAATATTCATTAGCGGCTACCCCGGCTGCGTGAACCCTGATTAGAAGCTGTCTCTTATACACATCTCCGAAGCCCAC
>CAJXQV010000140.1 GCA_913058165.1 uncultured Chromatiales bacterium
TACACAGAGTAGATCGTCGGCAGCGTCAGATGTGTATAAGAGACAGCTATAATAGGCCGCTGCGCTTCTTGTATAGCATAATTTTGTCTAACCGCCTGTTGGTACCCCCCGCCGTTCTAGATGGAGAATAACGGCGCTGAGCCACCGGGACGATAACAATTTCCTGACGGGCAACGCAAAAGAATCCGTGCGCCCCATTCGACTCATTCGAGGCAAAAAAAAGCCCCACATAAAGAGGGGCTTAGAGATGGTGGGCCGTGCTGGATTCGAACCAGCGACCAATTCGTTAAAAGCGAACTGCTCTACCAACTGAGCTAACGGCCCTAATTCTCTGCGATCAAAAATTTTTATTGTATCTGCAGTACCACCGATCATTACCACTATAAAACAGCACGGACGGCACTAACTGGAAGCGCATAATACTGAATCAGCCGTGAATAACAAGTGCGTAAAGGCTTGAATATTGGTATTTCTGCACCGGCGCTGCGGGCTGTGCAAAATAGATTGCTGTGCTAACCCTGATCGATTCTACTTGCGTAACGTGTCGGGTCCAGCACTCCGGCCGCATCAAAGCCGGCCCGCCGGAGTCGGCAGGCATCGCAGACCCCACAAGCATGGCCGGCCGCGTTAGCGCTGTAACAGGAGACTGTGGCCGCGTAATCAACACCCAGAGCAAGGCCCCGATCCACGATTTGCTGTTTGCTCAACTCAATCAGCGGTGAGCGAATCTCAATAGGACTGCCCTCAATGCCGCGCTTGGTGGCGAGATTAGCCATATTTTGAAAGGCCGCAATATAGGCTGGGCGGCAATCCGGATAACCCGAGTAATCCACTGCGTTCACACCGTTATATATAGAGTCCGCACACACTACTTCGGCATAGGCCAATGCGTAGGACAAAAAGATGGTATTGCGCGCGGGCACATAAGTGACGGGAATCCCTTCACTTGCTTCAGACGGAACCGCAATCTCCTTATCAGTTAATGCCGAGCCTCCGAGTTGTGCAATATCTATGGTAATAGTCCGATGTTCAATTACCCCCGATTGCCTCGCAATAGCCTCAGCGGCCTTTAACTCGGCATTATGGCGCTGACCATAATCGAAGCTCAAGGCATAGCATTCATGACCTTCGGCCAGCGCAATCGCCAGAACGGTGGTGGAATCCATGCCACCCGACAGTAATATAATGCTGCGACTCAACTTACCTCTCCACCTTAAACCTGGCCCGCATACCCCTAATGTCCGGGCGCATCGCCCCAAAGATATTTGTGCAATTGAACCTGAAACCTCACAGGCAAACGGTCGGCCAGAATCCACTCCGCAAGGTCCTTAGGCTCAAGGCTGCCCTGCGCCGGCGAGAACAGCACACAGCAACTCTCTAGCAAATCATGGGTGCGAACGAATTCGCAAGACCAGTGATAGTCATCACGATTGCAAATAACGAATTTCAATTGATCCTCGGCCCGGAGTAGCGGCAAGTTCTCGAGTCGATTGCGAGCCGATTCACCGGAGGCCGGAGTCTTAATATCCATCACGATACTGACGCGCGGGTCGATATTCGCAATATCTAATGCCCCTGCTGTTTCCAGCGAGACCTCGTAACCGGCATCGCACAAACGAACCAACAGCGCTCTGCAATTGGGCTGTGCCAGTGGCTCGCCGCCCGTCACACAAACGTAACGCGCACCAAAGCCATCCACCCGGGTAACGACATCATCCAGCGAAAACCAGTCGCCACCGTAAAATGCATATTCAGTATCACAGTACACACAGCGCAGCGGGCAACCGGTGAGTCGCACGAACACTGTAGGAAACCCACTGGGGCGCGACTCGCCCTGAATCGAATAGAACACCTCCGTAATGCGGAGGCGCTGATCACTGGCAATCGCATCACGCGGCGATGAAGCTTGAGTCATGAAAACATCCGGACATCTTTAAACAGAAATTAACTGCGTTAGCCCGACCTGCTCAACCGGCCAAAAGCAGGCCCTAGTTCGGGAGCGAGCGTTACAAACAACGGATAGGCTCTATAAGCCAGCTTGATCCATTTTGGCAATTCGCTCTGCGGCCAGACGCGCAGCCGTGGACTCAGGGTAATTATTCAATACCGAATCCAATGCCTTACGGGCCTGCGAATAATTTTTAACTTCGTAGTACGCGAAGCCAATTTTCAGCAAGGCATCGGGAATCTTGCGTGAATTGGGATAATCGTTTAACACGAGTTTAAATGCTTCAAGCGCCTCGGGGTACTTTTGCGTAACGTAATAGGTTTCGCCCATCCAATACTGAGCATTGCCGCGTAATTGATGTTCGGGAAACGCCGCCAGAAACTGTTTGAACCCGACAATCGCTTCTTCATAACGACTCTGCTTTAACAGTTCGAACGCGGCTTGATAGTTGGCCTCTGCAGAACCGCCCGGCACCGGCAATTCAGATGATGTCAATGCCGCACGGCTTACTACCGCCGCTGTTGCTGCCGCTGTAGATACTTCAACACCTTGCAAGCGAGTATCAATATCAAGATACAATTGACGCTGACGATCGGTAGCTTGTTGACTCTCGTATTGCAGCGATTCCACATCACTCCGCAACAGCTGCAACTCCGCTTGAATCTGATCGAGACGGGTAAGCATTTCGACCAGGCTGCCGTTATCGACAACGCGCTCCAGCTTACTGAGACGCTGCTCCATCGACACAACCTGAGGATACAGATCCTTTTTTGCGGCATGAGCAGAAAACCCGGTCCCGGCCAACACCACCGGAACCAGTAATACTGCGCACCGTAAATGAGGCCGACGAGCAGCTGCATGAATCAATCGGGATATCCATCCGGAGATCAAAAAACGCATTTCAACAACCTCAATACAGCGATAAACAAGGACTAATTAACACAGGCATTACTTACCGTACACCAACTCAACACGCCGGTTCATTGACCACGCAGACTCTTCACTACCAAATACGGCAGGACGTTCTTCGCCATAACTCACGGTGGTCAGCTGCCCTGCAGACGCGCCCTGCACCAGCAGAACACTGCGCACAGCCTGGGCACGTCGCTCTCCAAGACCGAGGTTGTACTCACGGCTACCGCGCTCATCTGCGTGACCCTCGATACGCAGTGTCGATTGCGGATGCAGACTTAGAAACTCACCATGCTGTTCCAGAATCTCAAGACTCTCAGGTGAAATCTGCACCGCGTCAGAATCAAAATAAATTGCACGGTTGTCGAGCAACAAACCAGTATCTGTCATTGGTCCACCATCACCAGCGACGGCCACAGATCCAACGCCATAGGTGCTTGCGTTGCTGTCATCTGGGATGACCGAGCCCGCACTGCCCTCACTATCAGCAACATCTGCAGAATCCGAGATGGAATCTACGCTGGAACAACCGACCGCAAATGCAATTGCAAATATCGGCAACAAGATCTTTAAACTATTCATTGCTACTACTCCAAACAGACCACAAAAAGGTTTCAACAAAATAACTTACCCGAAAAAACGAACAATGCCGACGCAATTCATGCGCCAGACACAACAACTAGTTCACTGGAAACGGACCCCATGCGGGCTCACGCACTTCGCCTTCCACTGACTTAATGCTTTGCTGCACACGACCGTCAGTCGATACAAGCCCCAGGGCACCGCTACGGCCTTCGCCGGTCGCGTAGATAATTAGCTCACCGTTCGGCGCAAAACTGGGTGCTTCGTCCAGACGCCCATCACTCAAAATTTGAGAGTAACTGCGCTCTAGATCCACAACTGCAATTCTATAGTTGCCACGATCATTATGCACCACAGCCATTTTATTACTGGTCGGAGAGATGCGCGGTCGGGCGTTATATGAACCCTCAAATGTCACCCTCTGAGCACGACTGTCACCGGGTGTCATTCGGTAGACCTGCGGCGCGCCGCCACGATCAGAAGTGAAATAGACAGACTTGCCGTCTGGCGACCACGCAGCTTCGGTCTCGATAGATGGGCCACTGGTCAGCCGCGTGAGCACCTGAGTGGATAGATCAAGAATGTAAACGTCCAGATCACCGCGCCCCTTCGACAAGGTCAGGGCCAATTTACGCCCGTCAGGTGACCAAGCCGGCGCGCTATTGATGCCGGGTCGCCCGGAAACGCGCTGACGCACTCCCGTGCGCAGCACCTGCACAAACACTTCAGAATTATCGTTCTCGAACGAGACGTAGGCGATGCGACGTCCATCGGGTGACCATGCCGGCGATAGCAGCGGCTTCTCCGACTCAACCATAACACTGGCATTCTCACCATCAGCGTCGGCGACAATTAAACGATACACCGGACTTGCTGCAGGACCTATGACGTTCACATAGGCCCTGTCTCTTATACACATCTGACGCTGCCGACGATCTACTCTGTGTAG
>CAJXQV010000141.1 GCA_913058165.1 uncultured Chromatiales bacterium
ACGAGATTGCCTCTTGTCTCGTGGGCTCGGAGATGTGTATAAGAGACAGCGCTACGTTAACAATGCCATCAGCAAGTTTGAGCGCTGTCTCAAAAGACTCGGCGAGTCTTAAGCTGATGTCAGGGCGAACTTTGAAGCGATCGACAACGATCTCAATCGTGTGCTTTTTGCGCAGATCGAGCTTCGGTGGATCGTCAAGTTCACAAACCTCACCATTAATTCGGGCGCGAACAAAGCCCTGAGCGCGAACGTCTGCGAGTAGTTGTAAGTGTTCACCTTTCCGGTCACGCACCACCGGGGCGAGCAGCAATAGCGCAGTGCCTTCTTCGATGGTCAGAACCTGGTCAACCATTTGGCTGATGGTTTGGGCCTGCAGGTCCCGATGATGGTCGGGGCATTTCGGGCGCCCGGCACGCGCGTATAACAGTCGCAAATAGTCATAAATCTCAGTGACGGTGCCTACTGTCGACCGAGGGTTGTGAGACGTTGACTTCTGTTCGATGGATATGGCCGGAGAAAGCCCCTCGATATGATCCACGTCGGGTTTTTCCATCATCGAGAGGAATTGCCGAGCGTAGGCCGACAGAGATTCAACATAGCGCCGTTGGCCTTCGGCGTAGATTGTGTCGAAGGCTAGGGATGATTTCCCTGACCCGGACAGTCCGGTGATACAGATCAGTTGGTCCCGTGGGAGATCAACATCGATATTCTTTAAATTGTGCGTCCGGGCACCCCGGATACTGATGGTTTTCACGCCGTATATCGCCTAAGTCTAAAATCAACCGGTCAATATAAGCTTATTTCGTCCCCAGACCAAAATCGGATGTGATGCAGCAAAATCGGCATGGATCGCCAAGGTTTGCCCTTATGCACTGATTTCGTGACGCTTATGGCGTATTTGTAGGTGTCTTTTTGTGCCGTCGGACATACAATAGAAAGCTGTTCTGAGCGACAAGTGATTGTGGTATTTCCGGCCTTTCGGCTGCGGGTTGCTGACAAACGCTCAGAATTTGACGTTTATCCGGTTTTTCCGTTCTTTTGCATCGAATCCGGTCTTTTTACACTCAATTCGAACAGGTGGCAGCATGGCGCGTGGCTTAAACAAAGTAATGATTATCGGTAATCTCGGTTCTGACCCGGAGATCAAGTACATGCCATCTGGTGATGCGGCTGCAACACTTTCTATTGCCACCGCTGATTCTTGGAAAGATAAGCAGACCGGCGAACAGGTTGAGAAAACTGAGTGGCACCGTGCTGTAGCGTTTGGTCGTTTGGCCGAGATAATGGGCGAGTACCTTAAGAAGGGTTCTAAGGTCTATGTTGAAGGTAATCTGCAGACCCGCAAATGGCAGGATAAATCTGGCAACGAGCGTTACACGACTGAAATCAAAGTACGTGAAATGCAGATGCTTGATGGTCGTGGCGGTGCTGGCGGCATGGGTGGTTCGGCGGCAATGCCGGCAGCAGCAGCATCATCGAGTGCAGCTCCTGCGATGGTCGCTGAGGTTGATGACGACATCCCGTTTTAATCCGATTCGACGACTGAGCCGGTAATTGCCCGCTCGTATTGCTGCCGTAAGCACAGCCTAGCGTTTTTGTCTGAGTGCTTTTTGCAGTCAAATAATGAAGACAGTTTACGGTGTTTAATTGACATCGCTTTGCCGCGCACCTGCTGGTGCCCGGTTCTTGTATGAATGAAAGGAAGGTAGTAAATGGGTGCTTTTAAAGAGCCACATGGCGGCGAACTGAAACAGTTGTACGTGGACAGTTCTGCGATCGATGCGATTAAGCAGGAATCTAAAGATTACAAATCATGGGATCTCACTGATCGTCAGGGTTGCGACCTGGAGCTGATTCTTAATGGCGCGTTTTCGCCGTTGGAAGGCTTTCTGAGTCAGGCAGATTTTGATGGTGTGCTTAAGGATATGCGCTTATCGGACGGCACTTTGTGGCCAATGCCCATCACCCTGGATGTTGATGAAGCATTTGCCGGATCTTTGGCGGCCAATGAAAAGATTGCTCTGCGTGATGCCGAGGGCGTACTTATAGCCACTCTGGAAGTCAGTGATATCTGGACGCCTGATAAAGAAGCTGAGGCTGCAGCAGTATTCGGTTCTAATGATATGGCTCATCCTGCTGTTCATTATCTGCACAATATTGCTGGCGCAGTATATTTGGGCGGTAAGCTCACGGGTGTTGAAAAGCCCACTCATTATGATTTTAAGTTGTTGCGTGAAGATCCTGCAGATGTTCGTGCTCGTTTTGAAAAGCTGGGTTGGCGCAAGGTTGTCGCGTTCCAGACACGCAACCCACTGCATCGTGCCCATCAGGAACTTACCTTTCGCGCTGCACGTGAAGCAGAAGCTAACCTACTGATTCATCCCGTCGTTGGTCTGACTAAGCCAGGTGATATCGATCACTACACACGCGTGCGTTGCTATGAGCATGTGCTTGAGCAATACCCTGAGCAAACTACCAATCTGAGTCTGTTGAATCTGGCGATGCGTATGGCCGGCCCGCGTGAGGCGGTATGGCATGCCATCATCCGTAAGAATTATGGCTGCACCCACTTCATCGTTGGTCGTGATCATGCTGGTCCGGGCAAGAACTCTCAGGGCGAAGATTTTTACGGTCCGTACGATGCTCAGGAATTATTCCTTGAGCATGAAGAAGAGCTCAATATTACGATGGTGCCCTTCAAAATGATGGTTTACGTCGAGAACAAGGCGCAGTATGAGCCTGCAGACGAGACATCCCCCGAAGATACCGTTCTGAATATTTCGGGTACAGAATTTCGTCGTCGCCTGCAGGAAGGTCTTGAAATTCCTGAGTGGTTCTCATATATCAAAGTTGTTGAAGAGCTGCGTCGTTCATATCCGCCACGCCATAAGCAGGGTTTCACCGTGTTCTTTACCGGCCTGTCAGGTTCCGGCAAATCAACGGTTGCGAACGCATTGTTGGTGAAACTGCTGGAGAATGGCGGCCGCAGCGTAACTTTGCTTGATGGCGATAAGGTGCGTAAAAGTCTCTCGAGCGAACTGGGCTTTTCCCGTGAACATCGTGATCTGAATATTACGCGTATCGGTTACGTGGCGAGCGAAATCACCAAGAATGGTGGCATCGCTATTTGTGCACCGATTGCGCCATATACAGCAACACGTCGGCAGGTTCGTGACATGATTGCGCCTCTTGGTGGCTTTATTGAGATTCATGTTTCGACCCCGCTGGAGGTTTGCGAGGCGCGTGATCGTAAGGGCCTCTACGCTAAAGCGCGTGCAGGCATTATCAAGGAGTTTACCGGAATCAGCGATCCTTACGAGGAGCCGGAAAACCCCGAAATGCGAATTAACACAGTGGAAATGGAGCCAGAACTGGCAGCCCACCGTATCTTCGTTAAGCTCGAGAGCATGGGCTTTATCCGCTAGGTGTTGTATTCGCCGATACGTAATTAAGTCATTGCGTGTCGGCGCGACAGCGTATCGATTGGCACAGGGTTTCAGATGTCAGGCAAGCTATATATAAAAACATTCGGTTGTCAGATGAATGAGTACGACACCGGGAAAATGGTCGATGTGCTGCATGACAGTCACGGCCTTGAGCTGACTCAGAATCCTGAGGAGGCAGATGTTCTGTTATTGAACACCTGCTCTATCCGAGAGAAGGCCCAGGAGAAGGTTTTCTCTCAGTTGGGCTTATGGCGCCCCTGGAAAGAAAAAAACCCGAATCTTGTCATTGGGGTTGGCGGCTGTGTTGCCAGTCAGGAAGGTGCGGCAATTACTAAGCGCGCACCTTTTGTTGACCTGGTGTTCGGGCCCCAGACGCTGCATCGGTTGCCGGAAATGCTGAATGAAAAACGCAGCGGCGTTAAACACGTTGTTGATGTCAGCTTCCCCGAAATAGAAAAGTTTGATGCCTTGCCCGAGCCCCGAGCAGAGGGCGCCACCGCATTTGTGTCGATCATGGAAGGTTGCAGTAAATACTGCAGCTTTTGTGTGGTGCCGTACACGCGTGGCGAAGAAATTAGCCGGCCGCTCGATGACGTCGTAAAAGAAATACTATCGTTAGCGGGGCAGGGTGTTAAAGAAATAAACCTATTGGGCCAGAATGTTAATGGTTACCGTGGTGCCACCCATGATGGGCAATTTGCCGATCTCGCTACTCTGATTCATTATGTAGCTGCTATCGATGATATTGAACGGATTCGTTTTACTACGTCACATCCATTGGAATTTGGTGATCGCCTTATACAGGCTTATGCCGACGTACCGAAGCTTGCTAATTATCTTCATCTACCGGTTCAAAGTCTGTCTCTTATACACATCTCCGAGCCCACGAGACAAGAGGCAATCTC
>CAJXQV010000142.1 GCA_913058165.1 uncultured Chromatiales bacterium
GGCTCGGAGATGTGTATAAGAGACAGGCCAACCGCGTTACGTCCCAGTGTCATGTTCTCAATGAGGCGAAGAATCCGCACTCGGCTTTCAGTAGGAATATCGGCGCGACCCTGAAGGTATTTTTTGATGAGCGGGCCTGCTTCCGGATGGTTCATGTCGGCTTCCGAGGGGAGTGTCACCATCAGGCCGCCGGCAAGATCCTGAGCAAGTCGGCTGAGTTCATAGGGCATTTTAGTGACATGGTGCTTGCAGACATTGGCCAGCATCTCATCGGCAAGATAGGCACCCGAGCGGGTTTCGCTCGATTGATAGCTGGCGGCAATGCCGGTGCTGTAGATGGTTTCGTTGAGATGGGTCATCTCAACTAATTTATCTTTGATGTGTGAGGCCCGTTCGACACCGTTGTATTCGGCAACAGTGGCGGCGGCACCAATGAGCACATCGCCAACGCCCGATTTGCAGACATAGCTGCGACGGTGATAGCAGGTGAAACGCTCGACGAGCATAGCGGCGAAATCATATTCGCCATTCATAAAAATTTTGTCATGTGGAATAAACACGTTGTCAAAAATAATCATGGCTTCCTGGCCCGCGAACTGTGCATTACCGGCGTCAATCTCGCCATCCGCACTGCGGGTGTCGCAGGATTGCCGGCCATAGATATAGGTGATGCCATCGGCATCGACAGGAATGGCGCCAACCAGTGCGAAGTCTTGGTCGGCCTCGCCCAAGCGGATGGTGGGCATAACCAGTAACCAGTGGGAGTTAATGCAACCTGTCTGATGCGCCTTTGCACCGGTGACATAAACGCCTGCCTCAGTGCGCTTAGTGACATGCAGATACATGTCCTGATCAGCCTGCTCATGCGGTGCCTTGCTGCGGTCGCCTTTGACATCGGTCATAGCGCCACCGATTACATAGCCCTTGCTTTGGGTCATGCCGATGAAATCTTTCAGAAGTTGGTGGTAGTTAGTGCTGTGTTTTTCATCGATTTCATAGGTGACAGAAAACAGCGAATTCAAGGCGTCCATGCCGACGCAGCGTTGAAAGCAGGTGCCAGTTAGTTGGCCCAGGCGCCGTTGCATTTTGTTCTGGTTAATTAGATCTTCAGGGCTTTGGGCAATGTGCAGAAAACGGTTAACGCGTTCGCCGGTAAACGGCGACAAAGCCGTTGCGATATCCGGGTTAGATTGGGCAAGGTCATAGGTGGCAGCAACAGCATTTATAGAAGGGCGGATGATCGGATGATCGATAGGCTCATCAATCAACTCACCCAACAGAAATATCTTGAGCTTGCGGTTTCTGAGGCTAGCGATGTAGTCGGCACCGGTTTCAATTTTGGTTGCGTTGTTTGCCATGAGAATTGTCTTTTATAGCTGATTGGCGAGTGGGAGACCTGTTGGCCGTTCTGGGAGAATCTTTTCTTCCGTGCTGCTGAGTTTATCACGCCAGCTATTGCACCGTAGTTGATGGCGGCAGGGAGCTCTGTCGGCATTGGTATAGGCTGCGAGATGAGGTATTGTCTGGATATATTCATTAGATTACTGCGATATTTGTCTATGTCATCATCTCCGTTTCGCCATTCCAGTTTTCGTCGTCTGTTTTCCGCTCAGGTTATTGCATTGGTGGGAACCGGCCTCACTACGGTAGCACTTACCTTGTTGGCCTATGATCTTGCCGGAGGCAATGCGGGCATTGTTCTAGGCACAGCGATGGCATTTAAAATGGTGGCCTATGTTATTTTCTCCCCAATTTTGGGCGGTCTGGCACATCGTTTCCCCCGCAAAGCATTGCTCATTATTCTGGATGTGGTCCGCGCAGTCACAGTGCTGGCAATGCCGTTTGTTACTGCCGTCTGGCAGGTCTATCTATTGATTTTTCTGCTGAATCTATTTTCGGCTGGTTTTAAGCCGGTCTTTGCTGCCAGCATTCCTGACGTGTTGCCCTCCGAAGAAGAATACACCAAGGCACTGTCGTATTCCCGCCTGGCCTACGATTTAGAGTCGCTGCTCAGCCCGTTGTTTGCCGGTTTGGCGCTGTTGTATTTCAGCTATACAGCATTATTTCTGGGTAACTCTGTGGCATTTCTGATTTCGGCTGTACTGATTATGGGCTGCGTACTCCCGCACGCAACCCGGCCGGAGCGCAGCAGCAGCATTTGGGAAGAAATCACCTTTGGCCTGCGTTCCTATATGGCCACTCCGAGATTGCGCGCGTTGTTGACGCTGTACGCGGCGGTAGCGGCAGCCAGTGCCATGGTTATTGTGAACACCGTGGTATTTATCCGGGAGAACATGGGCCTTGAAGACACTGATGTTGCTTTGGCTTTCGCAGCTGCCGGCCTGGGTTCGATGATTGCTGCTTTGCTTGTGCCTAAGGCTCTTGAGTTTGTGAATGATCGCACTTTGATGATTGGTGGTTCAGTGTGTATGGGGGTTGGGCTGTTGCTCACGGCGACTGATCTGTCATACCCGCAGTTGCTGGTAATGTGGTTTTTTGTCGGGCTGGGATTGTCACTGGTGCAAACCCCTGCGGGTCGCATCGTAAACCGTTCTTCATTGCCGGAGGATCGGCCTGCGTATTTCTCGGCGCAGTTCGCCTTATCGCATGCCTGTTGGCTTATTGCTTATCCGGTGGTCGGATTTCTGGGTGCAACGCTCGGTGTGGTATCCACTGCCGGTATTATGGGCGGGGTTATATTGGCGTTTACGGCACTGGCATTTGTAATGTGGCCGCGTGGCGATGGGGAGTCGCTAACGCATGTGCATACCGAAATGAATCATCTTCATCCGCATAAGCATGGCTCGCATCACGAGCATGCGCATGAAGGTTGGGAAGGCCCGGAGCCTCACGTTCACGGGCATCGGCATCAACCGGTTAAACACCTTCATCGCTTTGTCATCGACGACCATCATCGGCATTGGCCAGAAACCCAGAGCTGAGTCGAAGATGCTCGTTAGCTATGGGCTTCTGAGGATTTAAAACTTATAAAGTAAATCCAGCCCGTATTGTCTGCCGCGTGAGGGTACGAACGCGGCAGTTTCAATGCCGGTTCGACATGGTCCGCCGCCACAGTTTTTGCGCCAGTTGATGTTTGATGGTGTGCCGGAGAAGTAGAGGAAACTCGGTGCAGACTGCGGCGTTTCATCGTTTAGAATGTTGCTAACGTAGCCCGTTATGCTCCAGCCATCTGATTCGAGTCCGAGTCTGCCGTTCCATATGGTGCGCGCCGGCAATACCAGGAAGTTAGCAGCACCGGTGTAACGTTTTGATTCCCACACAGCGTCAGTGCGGGCAAACCAGTCGACAGTTCCTCTCAGCTGGTGCACATAAGCCAGCGAGCCAACCACCGACTGTTTCGGGCTAAATGGAATTCTATTGCCCTCAGCGTTGTTTGCATTTGGATTCAGGGTGGCAGTGCCGGGAATAAGGCCTTCGCCGGTTGTAAACGCAATGAAGTCGCTGTTGAAACGTTTGTATTTACCATCAGCCAAGCCGTAAGCCAGACTGGCTATCAGGTTCTCTGTTACCGCGAATGAGCTTTCCAGTTCCAGACCAAATACTTCAGAGCGCCCTGCATTGGTCTGAGTGTTGGCAATGACGTTGCCAAGGGCGATGGTCTGGAAAACGGTTTGGTTTTGCCATTCAATAGCAAATACCGATAGGTTGAACAATGCTCGACCATCAAGCCAAGTGGTTTTAGTGCCTGCCTCATACGTCCATGCCGTTTCTTCCTTGGTTTGTGTGAGGCCTTCTGCTCTGACTTCCAATGTATCGCAAGGGGCAGACTGCACCGTGGCACGGAAATAGGCGTCATTGAATTCAGCGGGTTTGTTCCCCTTAGCGGCCAATGCGTACAGCATGATGTCGTCGGTGGCCTGCCAGCTCAGTGTGATACGCGGTGTTAGCGCGTCGTTATCAGTTGCGTCGTTAAGCTGCTGACCGTTAAATGCGCTGGCAGGGTCCTGGCATGAGTAGGGAGCGGCGATAGTCTTTTTATCTTTTGCGTAACGGGCTTCCAGGCTGAGGGTTAGGTCTGAAGTGATATCCACGTCAATTATGGCGAATACAGAGCGGTTACGGATGGTTTTTACTAACGGGTCGTCAAACTGCCCTAAGCCGCTTCCGGGCGCAAAGCCCCAGTAGCCAACATAACGACGCGCCGCTTTGGTTTGGTCAGAGTCAAACGCATAGACGCCGAGCGAGCCGCGCACCAGAAAATCCTGTGGTGAGCTAACGATAAGCTCTAATGATTTATCCTTAACCTCGACCCTTTCTTACACGGTAAAGACACCACCAATGGGGCGAGCTGTCTCTTATACACATCTGACGCTGCCGACGATCTA
>CAJXQV010000143.1 GCA_913058165.1 uncultured Chromatiales bacterium
GCGGTACAGAGTGCCGCCAACGCGGTTCTTAAACAGGATGAAAGCGTTGCTCAGGCAATCATCGATCGCTGGATCGGCAGCCATCAGCAATTTGTCAAAGTATAGTCTCGAGTGACCGTCTAACCGGGCATTGCCAGATCGGCGGTGGCATTTAAATTTATCGTTTACACTTCAGCAGCAATTGTTAACACCAACACACTTCGGGCCCATGCATGAATCAGCAAGTGATTGTCGACATTATTGAGGGCATCATGAAGCCACTGGGGGATTACGCCCGCCTGATGCGACTCGACCGGCCCATCGGTATCTGGCTGTTGCTCTGGCCCACCTTATGGGGCTTATGGATCGCTGCCGACGGCCACCCTGATTCAACGATTTTTGCAGTGTTTGTTGCCGGCGTTATTGTGATGCGCTCAGCCGGCTGTGTGTTTAATGACTTCGCAGACCGCAAACTCGACCCGCTGGTCGCCCGCACCAAACACCGTCCACTTGCCGCTGGCACAACCACGCCAATAGAGGCACTGGCACTGTGCGCTGCACTGCTCATGGTGGCATTGGGTCTGGCACTAACCCTTAATCGCCTCACGCTCTTACTCGCCCTCGGTGGTGCAGTGCTCACACTGATTTACCCCTTCGCCAAGCGCTACTTTGCTGCGCCGCAGTTTATTCTGGGTGCGGCCTTTGGCTGGGCGATTCCAATGGCCTTTGCGGCGCAGACCGGCACGGTGCCCCAACTGGCTTGGCTCATGTGGCTTGCCGTAGTTATTTGGGCGGTGTGCTACGACACCATGTACGCCATGGCTGACCGCAACGATGATCTCAAAATCGGCATTAAGTCCACAGCTATTCTGTTTGGTCAGGCTGACGTGTTTATTGTCGGCATGCTGCAACTGACGTTGCTGCTCGCACTCAAGTTCATTGGCGATCAGGCCGGTTTAGGGGGTTGGTACTCGTTATCGCTACTCGCGGCAGCCGCACTGATGATTTATCAGCTTGTGCTGATTCGCGAACGGGTGCCCGACAAATGTTTTGCCGCATTTCTTAATAACCGGCATATCGGCGCCGTGGTATTTGCAGGGATTTTTCTCGACTACGCGCTGGTCTAGCGATAGAGATCGGCAGCTCATGGCGTGCGTGCTACCGCCCAAACCTGCACGCTGGCTGCACCGGCAGCTGCAAACAAATGAGCCAACGCGCGCATCGTTGCCCCTGTTGTCACCACATCATCAAGCAGCGCGATATGTTTGCCGGCCACCCGCTGCTGCCCACCCCGGCTGAGCCCAAATGCGGCCGATAAATTCGCTGCCCGGGCAGCCTTGCTAAGGCCCGTCTGCTGTTGAGTCGGGCGATGCCGCTTCACAAGATTAAATGCAAGACGCTGGCGATACGCCAATGGCAAGCACAAGGCAATTTCAGCGGCCTGATTGTAACCGCGCATCACCAATCGATTTCGGTGCAATGGCACCGGCACTATAAGCTCTGGTTGGGGCGCCGTAAGCGCCTGACGTAAACTCAAACTCAACATATAGGCCAATACTCTGGCCAGTGCCTTTCGGCGCCGGAACTTCAGTGCCTGCAGCAACAAGTTCACCGGGTACACATACTCACAAGCCATGACGCACGCATCGAACATGGGTTTGGCAAGACAGGCGGCGCACAACAAGGCGGCGCGCGGATGAGAGGTGGCCTCTGGCATACGCAAGCGCACAACACCTGAGTGCGGGGGCAAGTGGGCATTGTGCTCAGACCTTTGCAACCGTGCCGATGCTGAAACAATGGCAGAGTCTGCGGTACTTTGTTCATAAGCCGCCGGGTGATTCTCTACCGAGGCAATGGGCAGAGGCACGCCACAGCCTTCGCAATTATTAAACAACCAGGGCAAATCGGCCAAACAGTGCGGGCAGATATCCTGGGTGGCATCGCGCGCAAATACGCCAATACCGCAGAGCACACAGCAGGGTGTCCAGAGCCGAGCGCCAAGCCTGTCAACAGAACAGCTTCGCATTGGTTGACAGCCTCCTGCAGCCCTTTGATACTGGGCATTCTGACGCGGTTACTGCCAATGCGCCAACGGCAAAACCGCTCTGAATGAGCAGAAACAACTGGAAACTCCGGCAACGCTTGGCGGGCTTTATTGTCACCGCAGGGCCTTGCCCCACCCGGGAACACAAAATATGACATCTGCACCACGCAACGATTGGACAATCGCCGAAGTAACCGCCCTCTATGAACTGCCGTTTAACGACCTGCTGTTTCAGGCACAGGGCGTGCACCGCAAGTTCTTTGATCCGCACGAGGTGCAAATCAGCACACTGCTGAGCATTAAAACCGGCGCCTGCCCCGAAGATTGCAGCTACTGCCCGCAAAGTGTGCGCTTTGATACGAATGTAGATGAAGAGCCCTTGCTCGATTGTCGCGTGGTTATCGAGAATGCGAAAGCGGCCAAAGCCAAAGGTGCAACTCGCTTCTGCATGGGTGCGGCATACCGGAGCCCTAAGCCGAAACAGGTCAGGCAAATTGCCGAAATGATTAAAGCAGTGAATGACCTTGGCATGGAAACCTGCGCCACCCTCGGCATGCTGACCCCGGAGGCGGCAACAGAACTTAAAGAAGCCGGTCTCGATTACTACAATCACAACCTCGACAGCTCCGAGAGTTTTTACAAAAAAATCATTACCACCCGCACTTTCCAGCATCGCTTAGACACGTTGAAAAACGTGCGCGATGTGGGCATGAAGATTTGTTGCGGCGGCATTATCGGCATGGGCGAAGAAGACCAGGATCGCATCGAATTACTGCACACACTGGCCACCATGCCCGAGCACCCCGGCAGCGTGCCCATCAACCAACTGGTGGCGGTTGAAGGCACGCCGCTAGAAGGTGTTGCCAAGGTCGACGGAATCGATTTTGTGCGCACCATTGCTGTGGCGCGTATTCTGATGCCTGCCACGCACGTGCGTCTGTCCGCCGGTCGCACCGAGATGAGCGATGAGACTCAGGCGATGTGCTTCTTTGCCGGCGCTAACTCCATTTTCTACGGCGAGAAGCTGTTGACCACAGAAAACCCCGATGCCGACAAAGATCTGGCGCTGATGAAACGATTGGGCCTGCGTCCGGAAGCCGCCACTAAGCACCAGCGGCTTGAAGAGCAGCGTCAGAGCGCTTAATAGCCCCTTGTGGGCTTTCGTCTTAGCAAGAGCCGCCAGCACGGTATTAAGTTCTGAATGCCAGCCATAAAAAAACCCGCAGACTCGCGCCTGCGGGCTTTTTGGTTTCTCTAAGCAACGCTACACGCTGCTCAAGAACCCTCTGTGCTTAAATCAACTTAGAAGTTAACACGAGCAAAGATTGTACCGACGTTGGTTGTTGTTTGGCCCAATGAGTCTTCGTCTGGTGCGCCCATCTCCAGCGAAACACCAGCAGCAAACATATCAGTGAAGTTGTAAATACCACCTACTTCATAAGACCATTCAACGAAGTCCTGCTTGCCTGTAAAGGCTGATTGACCAGATCGCTTTTGTTTTATGTTACCAGCGCTATAAGTTGCAAATGCATTCAACTCAAACTTCTCGGTAATCAATGCACGAGTACCGAATTGCAGGAACAAAAAGTCGCGCTCAGTTTTGGCATCAACCACGATAGGCTCTAAAGGAAAACCACCTCTTTTTCCCTTGTTTTCGAATTCACCATAACCAACACGCACGATAGCATCGATGTTATCGGTTATTGCAGGGTTAACACCGGCATAGATCTCAAAGCTATCAGTGTCAGCGGCACCTAAATTTAAATTATCAATGTCATCCGAATACTTGCTTTTTCCGCCGTCTTTTTCGCCAGAATCAATTGCTGCGCCAACGTGGAACAAGTCAGCAAAACCAAACGAACCCTTCAGTTCAAAGCCGCCGGTATCTTCTTTGCCCTGGCTGTCCACAGTATAAAAGCCAAGTTGCGCGTAGGTGTAATTAGGGCCGGCAACGGCAACGCTGGACACGGTAAGAGCTGCTGTAGCAGCCAATAATGTAATGCTTCTCATAAAATAAACCTTTTAGTAATAATAAAGTAACAGTAACAAGCTCTTACCGATGCCTTTGTTCTGGGGATAACCAGAGCCAAGCGTAGGATACTGAAACTGACAGAAAGTACAAGCCTCGACCCCCATACTTAGCTGCCACTATATAAAGATGCTTAAACGCCGCTGCAGGCTCACGCAAGCACTCAGGGCGCAATCAAGGCGGCTAAAACTCAAACACCGACCATAAAAAAGCCCGCAGACTTGCGCCTGCGGGTTTTTTGTTTCTGCAAGCAACGCTGCACGC